>NZ_JBHUAL010000276.1:0-10559 GCF_042789775.1 Kitasatospora sp. NPDC056800
TCTCAACGTGCTCTGGGCCCTCATACGCGACAGCCGCACCTTCGATGCAGTTGCGCCCAAGAACGCCGCCCCAGCGCAGTAAGGCAGTCACGAGGGGTCACCGCCCTGGCTTGACAACATCATTGGGAATCTCCCTTACCGTCGTCGCCGCTCCGGCCGACCAGCCCCGACGATCACGCCGACCAGCCCTGCCACGCGAGAACGAACACCCGGCCTCGGGAGGGGAACTACCCGCTCCACACCGTCACGACGGGCCCCGCGCAACCGCACGCCCCGGCTGCGCCTCCAGCGCCGGACAGCACTCCGGCGGACTCGCCCTCGGCTACGGAACCACCGGCCCACCACCGCGACGCCCCGCCCGGTGACCGCGACGCCGACATCGTCGGCCTCATCACCGTCTGGACAGCGGCGCTCCACCGGTTCGGCACCGGCCTCGCAGACGGGGCCGGGCCACGTCGCTCACGCGCTCACTCGACCGCCCCCAGGTCCCGCAACGGCTCCGGACGAGGCCCGCTCGGTGCCGTCCGTCGCCGTAGGCGCGGTGTCCACCAGTTGAGTTCGCCGAGCAGGCGCATGGTGGCGGGGACCAGCAGCATGCGCACCACGGTGGCGTCGACGGCCACGGCCACCACGACACCGATGGCGATCTCCTTCACGGTCAGGACGGGGCTGGTCGCGAAGGCGGCGGCGACCAGCACGATCAGAGCGGCGGCGGCCGAGATCAGCCCGCCGGTGCGCCCGAGGCCGGTCACCACGGCGCTCGCGTTGTCCATGCCGCCCCGGTGGAGCTCGCGGATCTGCGCGATCAGGAAGAGCTCGTAGTCGACGGAGAGCGCGAAGACGAACATCAGCATGATGGCGGACTCCAACGCTCCGACGTACCCGGCGGGTTGAAGGCCCAGCAGCCGGGCGCCGTGGCCGTCCTGGACGGTCCAGGTGACGGCCGCGAAGGCGATGCCGAGGGACATCGTCGTGGTGACGACGGCCTTGAGCGGGACCAGCACCGACCGGAAGGCCAGGAAGAGCAGGCCGAACGTGACCACCAGCAGGTACCCGACCAGCGCCGGGAGCCTGGCCTTCAGGGTGTCCAGGACGTCGACGTTGACGGCGGCCGGTCCGCCGACCAGGACGCGGCCGCCGTCAGGCGGGTCGAGCGCCCGCACCGCGCGCACCAGTTCCTCGGCGACGGGGGCGTCCGGGGCGGCGGGGGCGGTGACGCTCATCAGCACGCTGTGCGCGGTGGTGGCGCGAAGTCGGACGTCCTGGGCGTTCGGCAGCCCGGCGAGCCGCTGCTGCCAGTGGGCCAGTGCGGTCCTGCCCGGTTCGCCGCCGATGTCGTCCCGCAGATGGGCGACGACCTGGAGTTGGTCGAGCCCGGCCGCCGGGAAGTCCTCGTGCAGCAGTTCCTGTGCTCTGCGGCTGGCCGCCCCGGCGGGCAGGGTCCGCAGGTCGCTCGCCGCGAGGTGCAGCCCGACGACCGGGACGCTCAGCACGGCGATCACCGCGACGGCGGCGGTGAGCCAGGCCCAGGGGTGGGTGACGGCGCTCCGGCCCAGCCGGTACCAGAATCCCGTCTCCTCGCCCTCGGCCCAGGCGCGGCCGAGACCGGCCCGCCCGAAGCCCGGCAGCCGGACGCACCCGGCCTCGACACGCGGGCCGAGCACGGCCAGCACGGCGGGCAGCATGGTGAGGCTGGCGGCGCCGGCCAGCGCGACGGTGACGGCGGCGCCGATGCCGAGGGAGCGGGTGATGGGGAACGGAAGCAGGGTCAGGCCCAGGACGGCGAGCGAGATGGCCGTCGCGGAGTAGAGCACGGTGTGCCCGGCGGTGGCCATGGTGGCGGCGACGGCCCGGTGCGGGTCGCCCCGGTGGCGCAGCTCGCGCCGGAAGCGGACGACGACGAACAGGGCGTAGTCGACCGACAGCCCGAGGGCGATCATGACGACGACGTTGCGGGTGATGTAGCTGACCGGCACCAGCGGGGAGAGGAGGCGCAGCACCGCGAAGGACATCGCGAGGCTCGTGCCGGCCACGGCCAGCGGCAGCAGGGCCGCGGTGAGGCTGCCGAAGAACAGCAGCAGTAGGAGGAACAGCAGGGGGAAGACGTAGAGTTCGGCGCGGGTGAGGTCGTCGTCGACGGTGCGGTCCAGGTCGACCTGGAGCGGCACCTCCCCGGCGTAGGCGACGGTGAACCCGTCGACGTGCAGCAGCCGGCGCAGCCGCTCGTAGGAGGCGTCCTTGGCCTGGTCGCCGGTGCCGGCCAGCCCGACGACCACGCAGGCCGCGTGCCCGTCGGCGGAGAGGAGTTCCCGCTTGCCGGTGTTCCAGTAGTGCTGGGCACCTGCCATCACGGTCCTGGGGACGTCGCCGAGCGCGGTGCGCACGGCTTCGCCGAACTCCAGGTCGTGCACGGTGAGGGTCTCGCTGCGGAAGATCACGACCGTGCTGGTGCCGCCCGCGTTGTAGTGGTGTTCGACGGCTTCGAGCGCCCGGCCGGATTCGGCCCCGGGGTTGGTGAAGCCGCCGTGGGACAGCCGCGCGGGCAGCCCTGCCCCGACGGCCGCGGCGACGGCCAGCAGCAGGGCGGTGGTCCACAGCACCGCCCAGCGGTGGCGGGCGACGAGTGCGCCGAGCCGGGCCCCGGCGCCGTCCGGCGGTGCCAGGGCGCCCCGGGCCGCGCTCGCCCGGAGGTCAGCTTCGGCGCAGGGCGAGGACGACATTGTGGCCTCCGAAGCCGAAGGAGTTGCTGAGCGCCGCGTCGATGCGTTGTCGGCGAGCGGTCCCGGTGACGCAGTCGATGTCGAACTCGGCGAGGTCGGGGGTGAGGTTGGCGATCGGCGGTACCAGCCCGTGCTCGATGGTCAGCACGGTGAGCGCCGCCTCGATCGCGCCGGCCGCGCCGAGGCTGTGGCCGAGCACGCCCTTGGGGGCGGTGACGCTGGGCCGGTGCGGCAGGGCGCGGGAGATCAGGCCGGCTTCGGCGGCGTCGTTGAGCGGGGTGGAGGTGCCGTGGGCGTTGACGTGGTCGACGTCGCCGGCGCCCAGGTCCGCGGTGCGCAGCGCGGTGCGCAGCGCCTGCTCGGCGCCGGCGGCGCCCTGGGGCGGCGCGGTCGGGTGGTGGGCGTCGTTGCTGGCGCCGTGTCCGGCGAGCACGGCGCGCGCCCGGGCGCCGCGTGCCTTCGCGTCCGCGGCGCGCTCCAGGACGAGGACGGCGGCGCCCTCGGCCAGGACGAAGCCGTCCCGGTCGGCGGCGAACGGCCGGGAGGCGCCCGGTACGTCGTGTCCGCGTGCCGACAGGGTGCCCATCCGGTGGAATCCGGTCGCCACCAGCGGGCTGAGGGCGGCTTCGGTGCCACCGGCCAGGACGATGTCACAGGACCCGGCGACCAGCAGGTCGTGGGAGACGGCCAGCGCCGTGGCGCCGGAGGCGCAGGCGGTGGCGCAGGCGAGGGTCGGGCCGCGCGCGCCGAACTCCTGGGCCACCTCGCCGACGGCCATGTTGCCGATGACCATCGGGACCAGTGTCGGCGAGACGTGGGCCGGCCCGCGCTGTTGGAATCGGCGCAGCTGGTCCTCCCAGTGCGGCGCGCCGCCGAAGCCCACCCCGAGGACGACGGCGACCCGGGCACCGTCCCACCCGCCGGTGTCCAGCCGCGCGTTCCGGACGGCCTCCCGGGCCGCGAGCAGCGCGAGCTTTCCGAACCGTCCGATCCGCCATGCCTTCTTGCGCCCGACCGCCGTGTCCAGGTCCGTGGCGGGGATGCGGCAGGAGAACGCCACCGGGGCGGCGTCGAGGTCAGGGTCCGGTGACGCGGTGGGGGTTCCGGCGCAGACCCGCCGCCAGGTCTCCTCGGTGCCGACCCCGGCCGGGGTGACGAGCCCCAGGCCGGTGACGGCGATCTCGGGGCGGTTCACGCGACGGGTTCGGTCGCGTCGCCGAGGCGGGCCTGGACGATCCGGGCGATGTCGGTGAGCGTGCTCTGCCGGTCGGCGTCCTCCTGGCTGATCAGGATGCCGAACTCGTCCTGGAGGACGAAGGCGAACTCGGCCAGCGCGAGCGAGTCGACCTCCATCTCCTCGAACGTGGCGTCGGGGCTGATGGCGTCCGCGGATACGCCGAACCGTTCGACGAGCAGGGTCTGGGCGGTGTCGCAGACGGCGTCCACGGAGAGCGTCGTGTCCATGGTGGTTCCTTTCCGGAGTGCGAGGGGGCGGGCTCAGCTGCCGGTGGTGCGGTGGTGGCGGGTCAGTTCGGCGATGCCCTGGTCGAAGGTGGTGGGCGGTTCGAAGCCGAGGTCGCGCCGGGCCGCCGTGAGGTCGAACCAGTGCGGCCGGGTGAGCTGGTGGAGCAGGAACCGGCTCAGGCCGTGGCCGGTGTGGCGGCGGACCGTCGCCGTCGTGGCGTCGGCCAGGACGGCGGCGGCCAGCGCCACGGGGTAGGGCACCGGGTGCCAGCTCGTGTGGCGTCCGGCCGCGGCGAGCAGCCCGGTCACCACCTCGCGCAACGGCCGTGGTTCGCCCTGGGCGACGAAGTAGGTCCGCCCGGCCGCCGGGTGGCCCGGTCGCAGCCGGTCCAGCGCGAGCAGGTGGGCGTGGGCGGCGGTGGCGAGGTGGCAGGTGTCGACGAGGTTGCCGCCGCGGCCCGGCATCAGCAGCCGTCCGGTTTCGGTCGCCCGCAGGAGGGCGGGCAGGAAGTGGGGGTCACCGGGCCCCCAGATCAGGTGGGGCCGAAGCACGGTGGTGGCCAGGTCCGGGCCGTTGGCGGCGAGGACGGCCGCCTCGGCTTCGGCCTTGGTGCGGGGGTAGGCGGCCAGATGGCGCCGGGGCCGGGGCAGCGACTCGTCCCCTGCCGTGATGCCGTCAGGGGTGAAGACCGCGCTCGCGGTGGAGGTATAGACCAGCTGAGGGACGCCGAGGGCGCGACAGGCGCTCAGGACGTTGCGGGTGCCCTCGACGTTGACCGCGCGGTACGGCCGCTCGGGCCCCCGGACTCCGGCCAGGGCCGCGTTGTGGATCACCGCCGCGCACCCGGCGAGGGCCCGCCGGACCGCACCCGGGTCGGCGATGTCGCCCAGGTGCTGACGGACCCCGAGCCGCTCCAGCTCAGGACTCCAGCGGCGGTGCAGCGAGACCGCGATGTCGCCGCGCCCGGCGAGGCGCCGGCACAGCTCCAGACCGAGGAAGCCACTGCCCCCGGTGACCAGGACCCTCATCGCCCGCCTCCCAGCACGCCGCCCGGGCCTCGTCGGCGCAGCTGTCGGCGGGCCCAACGGGCCAGGCGGTCGCGGTCGACGCGCGAATTGTGCCTCGGGTCGGTGGGCAGCCGGCGGTGGACCAGCACGGTGGCGATCCGGTGCCCGCCCGGCACCGCGGACAGGGCCTGCCGAAGACTCTGGCGGACAGCCGTCCCGGAGTTGGCCGCCGATGGCGCCAACTCGATGCAGAGCACCGGCCGTTGGCGGCCGACGGGCCCGAGGCCGATCAGCGCGGTGCGGCCGATGCCGGGCACCGCGTCGGTGATCCGCTCGACCACGGCGGTGTCGAGCACGAACCCGGTGCCGTGCACCCGGTGTGCGGAGCGCCCGAGGAACCACAGCCGGCCGCTCTCGTCCAGCCAGCCGAGATCGCCGGTGCGGTGCAGCAGGTCCTCACCGGTGCCGACCTTGGCGGCGGTGTTCGCTTCCGGGCGGGCGTGGTAGGCCCGGCTGACCTGCGGGCCGCCGACCGTGATCTCTCCGTACCTCCCTCGCGCCATCGGCCGGTCGGAGGCCGACCGGCCGGCCGGCGCCAGGACGTGGGCCGCCATGCCGGGCACCGGGCGGCCCAGGCAGACCCCGCGGTGGGTGTGCAGCGGATCGGCGTGCGCGGCGGCCAGCTCGGCACTGTCGATCACGCTGACCGGCAGGCACTCGGTGGCGCCGTACGCGCTGAGCAGCGTCGCCTCCTCCGGCAGCGCCCGGCGCAGCGCACGCACCAGCCGGTCGGGCGGCGGGGCGCCGAAGGAGCAGATCCGCCGTACCGGGGCGAGCGGCAGGCGGCCGCCCTCGCACCCCTCGGTCAGTGCCCGCAGCACCGCGGGGGAGGCGCACACCACCGAGGTGCGGTGGTCGGCGACGGCGCGGACCAGGTCCGCGCCACGGGTGCGCGCGGGCCTGAGGTGGTCGACGGCCGGGACGACGGTGGTGGCGCCGGTGGCGGGCCCGAACAGGGCGAAGGGCAGGAACCCGGCGAGCAGCACCACACCGGGGCCCAGTTCCAGCAGCCCGGCGACGGAGCGGACCTGAGCGGCCAGCTGCCGGTGCTCGTACTCGACGCCCTTGGGCGGACCGGTCGAGCCGGAGGTGAAGGCGATCAGCGCGAGCGAGGTCGCGGGCGGCGGGCTCGGCCACGGCGGACCCGGCCGGGCCGGGTCCGGCCGCGGGCCGCGCCGCGTACGTCCCGTGACCAGCGTGGTGGTGACGTGCCGACGGGCCCAGCCGAACAGCAGCCGGGCCAGGTGGGCGAGCGGGTCGCCGATGAACACCTCGGGCCGGGTCTCCTCCAGGCAGGCCCGCAGGGCCGGCCGGGGCAGTGCCGGGTCGATCAGCACCGGTACCGCACCGAGGGCGAGCAGCCCGTACACGGTGGTCACCAGCTCGTACGGGTCACGGGCCATCACCACGGCCTTCTGCCCGGCTCCGACCCCCGCCTCGCGCAGTTCCCGGGCACGCGTGCGGCAGGCGGCCTCCAGCGTCGCGAAGTCGACGGTGTGCCAACGCCCGCGCGGAGCGGGCCAGACGAGCGCGGTACGGTCCGGTTGCAGGTCGGCCCAGCCGGCCAGGCGGGCGGCGAGCGTCTCCGGCCAGGCCCCGTCCGCCCGGACGGCCCCGGAGTCCGCGGTCACCACCGCAGTGCCATGACGCCGACACTGGTGCCGCTGGCCAGGCCGACGATCCCCACCAGATCGCCCTCGCGCAGCCGGCCCTGCTCCTGCGCGAGGACCAACTGCAGCGGGATGGTGGAGGTGGCGACGTTGCCGTGGTGGGCGAAGGTGGGGATCACGGCCTCTTCGGGGATACCGGTGGTCGAGCAGAGGATGCGGGTCATGGCCGCCGAGGGCTGGTGGACACAGAACAGCGCGCAGTCGGCCACGGCACCGATCAGCTCGCCCGCGGCCTTGACGGTCTGTTCCCGCAGCCCCGCGAAGGAGGCCGTCAACGCGGCGTCGTCGACCTCCAACTCGTGCATCCGGCCGGTGGCGTACGGGCTGCGCAGTACCGCGCTCGGCCACGCGGCGGGGTTGGCGAAGAACCGGCTGCCGAGGATGCCGGGCCGTTCGCTCGCCTCCACCAGCACGGCCGCTCCCATGTCGCCCAGCGTGAGGCTGGCCATCGCCGACGCGAGCCGGCCGCGGTCCGGGACGCGCCAGCGGGTGAGCCGGCTGGGCGCCTCCCCGGTGACCACCAGCACCCGCCGGTAGGAGCCGAGCCTGATCAGCGCATCGGCGCTCTCCAGCGCGCTGAGCACGCCGTTGCAGGCGTTCATCAGGTCGAAGACCGGTGCGGTGACACCGAGTTTGGCGGCCACCACGTTCGCGGTCGCCGGCTCGTCGAGGTCCTTGGTGATCCCGGTGTAGACGAGCAGGTCGATCGCCTCGGGCGGGAGGCCGGCGTCCTCCAGGACGGCCGCACCCGCCCGGGCCGCCAGGTCCGAGGGCAGGTCCCCCGGCGCCGCCACGCACCGCTCGCGCAGCCCGAACATGTGCTCCAGCAGCCCCGTCGGCAGCGCGGCCCCGGGGCTCTGCCGGCACAGCTCCTCCTCGATCTCGCGGGAGCTCTGGCGGGCCTCGGGGACATGGACCCGCACGAGACCGATCCTGCTGTGGGGCGAGGGCATGGGTACCTCTCTGTGATAGGTCGTCACCGCGCGGACAGGAAGCGCCGAAGCGGCCCGACCAGGGCCTCGCCGACGTCCTCCAGGACGAAGTGGCCCGCGTCGGCGAAGGCGTGGACCTCGGCGTGCGGGAATCTGCGGCGCCACTCCCCCAGGACGAGCGGCGTGAACACCGGGTCGCGCAGGCCCCAGCCGATGAACACCGGCAGCCCGGCGTGGTCGGCGCTGTCCCCACCGGGATCGACCAGGGACCAGGCGGGGTCCTCGCCGCTGCGCGGGATCTGCCGCAGGAAGTCCCGTACCGCCCGCCGCCGCCACGCGCCGCGGTACGGCCACAGGTAGGCGGAACGGACCTCGGCGGGCAGCGGCCGGACCACCCCGGCCCGCAGCGCCGCCCGCGGGAAGGCGTTCAGCAGGTGCGCCGCCTCACCGAGCGGCCCGATGTCGCGCAGCAGGGCCAGCGAGCGCGGCAGCCGGTAGCCCTCGGGCCAGCGGAAGCCCACGCTGTTCAGCACGACCAGCCGGGTCACCAGCCCGGGATGCCGCCTCGCCCAGGCCAGACCGATCGGCCCTCCCCAGTCGTGCACCGCCAGGGTCCAACCCTCCGACGGTGCCCCGCACCGCTCGATCAGGTGGGCCGCCAGCACGTCGAGGTGCTCCAGCCGTTCCACGAAGGGAATAGGGGCGGCGCCGACGCTCCGCCGGGAGAGGCCCATGCCCAGCTGGTCCGGCACGACGCAACGGAAGTCCTCGGCCAGCGCGGTGACAAGGCGCCGCCACAGATATCCCCACGTCGGGTTCCCGTGCAGCATGAGCACGACGTCGCCGGACCCCTGGTCGACGTAGTGCAATCCGGATTCCTCCTCGCGCCGCCAGTGCTCCGTACCCGGAAAGCCGGGCAGACGAGGTCGACTGGGCAGCATGGGGGTCTCCCCTGGTCCGTCGGCGGCCCGGCGGGCCGGCGCTGAAAGGTCTGCCGCAGAACGTAGCCCGACGCCGGCGGAAGACCCGGCAGGCGCACGCCGCTATCCCTCGACTGCCGGACAGTAAAGATCGTCAGCGATCTTTAGTGGCAAAAGTCAACCCATTCATGACTCTTCCCACACGCTGCGACAGTCGGATCAATATCGCACCGTAAAGGCGAATCCGGTCCCGCCTGGATCGCGCAGTTCCATGCCAGTGGTGATCCTGGCACCAGCAGTTCGTATACACAATCAAAAGGAGGACATTATGGGCTTTCAGCCCACCGCCGCGGACACCCCGTCCGGTCCACACGCCGGAAACTCCTCGACCCGGCGCTGGCGCCTCGCCACCGTCCCGCTCGCCCTGGCCGCCACGGTCGCCGGTGCCGGCCTGCTCATCCAGGAGACCGCCCCCACTCCGGCCGCCGCCAGCGGCTCCACCGGCCACCGCGACACGCTCCTGACCAAGCTCAGCTGCTCCGGGCAGGCGGTCGTCACCACCAGTGCGCCGATCACGGACGCCCCCACGAGCGTGTCCATCACCGCGGTCGGCACCTACGACGACTGTTTCGCCGAGAACGGCGGGCCCGCGAACGTCCTGTCGGCGACGTTCACCTTCGCCGGCTCCGGCACGATCTCGTGTTCCTCCCCCAGCTCGTTCAGCGGCACCGAGACCATCACCTGGTACAGCGGACTGAACCAGACCGGCAGCGTCGTCGGAACCTCCACCGTGACCACCAACGGCGCACAGCCCGTCGAAGGCGACCCCGCGCACGAGGAGATCCTCGACTCGACCGACAGCACGGTGTCCCTCGGCAGCACCGTCCTGCCGGGGGCCGGCGTCGTCGCCACCTTCGAGCCCACCAGCGACATCAGCAACTGCTCCAACGGCCTGAGCAGCATGACCGTGAAACACGACGCCGCGTTCTCCGCCCTCCTCTGACCCCTCCTCTCCCAGCCGCCCGATCTCACAGAACAGGAACACCATGCCTTCGCACTCCTGGGACTCCGACCCCGTCCCGACGCGGGAAACGACGCCCTCCAAGCCCCGCCGGTGGCACCTGGCCGTCGTCCCGCTCGCCCTGGCCGCCGTGGCCGCCGCCTCGGCCGTGCTGCTCCAGCAGTCCGCCCCCGCCTCGGCCGCCGACACGCCGGTCGTGACCGACGGCGCCGACGGGGCTGCCAAACCCCGGGCCACCCCCCTGCTCAAGCTCATGTGCGGCGCGAACGGTACGATCCAGAGCACCCAGCCGGTCACCAACACCCCCACCTCGGTCGACATCTCCATGACCAACGGCGTCGTCGAGAGGTGCCTGACGCAGAACGGCGGACCCGAGCTGTCCGCCGGAACGGTCTCGCTCACCGGGGCGGCCACCCTCTCGTGCGGCCAGGTCGGCCAGCTCACCGGCACCATCGTCGTCAACTGGTCCGACGGAAGCGGCAACTCGGCCGGCGTCTCCACCATCAACGCCGACGGCATGCAGCGCGTCCAGGCCGACGCCTCGAAGAACGAGATCACCAACAATCTCAACGGCGTGGTCTCCCTCGACAGCACCGTCCTGCCCGGTGCCACCGTCACCGGCACCCTCTACCCGGGGGCCGACATCACGAAATGCAGCACCGGGACCCTCAGCAGCCTCCCGAACAGTGACATCGTCCTGCGTTTCAACAGCCTCGTCTGAGACTCCCTCGGCACCGGGCCGGGGCGCGGCACCTGCCGTGCCC
>NZ_JBHUAL010000277.1:0-10494 GCF_042789775.1 Kitasatospora sp. NPDC056800
CGGCCTCCGACCGGAGGTCAGTTGTGGGCGTGCAGGTCGGCGTTCAGGCCGCCCCAGGAGCCGGAGCGGGCGATGACCTCGACCGCGCCGCTCTGCGAGTTGCGACGGAACAGCAGGTTGTCCTGGCCGGACAGCTCGACGGCCTTGGCCACCGTGCCGTCCGGGGTGGTGACCCGGGTGCCGGCGGTCACGTACAGGCCGGCCTCGACCACGCAGTCGCTGCCGAGCGAGATGCCGATGCCCGCGTTGGCGCCGAGCAGGCAGCGCTCGCCGACCGAGACGACCTGCTTGCCGCCGCCGGACAGGGTGCCCATGATCGAGGCGCCGCCGCCGATGTCGCTGTGGTCGCCGACGACGACGCCCGCGCTGATCCGGCCCTCGACCATGGAGGTGCCCAGCGTGCCGGCGTTGAAGTTGACGAAGCCCTCGTGCATCACGGTGGTGCCGACGGCCAGGTGGGCGCCGAGCCGGACGCGGTCGGCGTGGGCGATGCGCACACCGGTCGGGGCGACGTAGTCGGTCATCCGCGGGAACTTGTCGATCCCGTAGACGGCCAGCTGGCCGCCCTGGGCGCGCACGGCGAGCCGGGCCTGCTCGACCTTGTCCACCGGGACGGGGCCGATGCTGGTCCAGGCGACGTTGGCCAGCAGGCCGAAGACGCCGTCCAGGTTCTGGCCGTGCGGCTTGACCAGGCGGTGGCTGAGCAGGTGCAGGCGCAGGTACACGTCGTGGGTGTCGAGCGGCTTCTCGTCCAGCGAGGCGATGGTGGTGCGCACGGCGACCACCTCGACGCCGCGGCGGGCGTCGACGCGCAGCGCCTCGGCCGCGCCGGCGCCGAGCTCGGCCTCGGCCTGCTCGGCGGTCAGACGGACGGTGCCGGCCGGGCCGGGCTCGGCGGCCAGCACGGGGGCGGGGAACCAGGTGTCGAGGACGGTGCCGTCGGCGGCGATGGTGGCCAGACCGGTGGCCACGGCGCCGTTCGCCGGGGAGGTGGATTCGAGCGAGGTGGATTCAGCAGTCACACCGTGCACGTTAACCAATGCGGGGCTCCGGTGCCGAACACGCCCACCGGGCGGACGCGCCCGGCGAAGGCGCCGGTCGGCGGCCCGCGGGGCGGGAAAACCCGGTGCCCGGCGTTCGGGCACTGGGCAATACTTCAGCGGGTGTTCATGTCGATCTCCACCACCGGCAGCGCCGAGGACCCGGCCACGGACCTCGGGTTCCTGCTGCACAAGCACCCCGACAAGGTCCAGCGGTTCACCACGTCGCACGGTGAGGCCCACGTCTTCTACCCCGAGGCGGGGGACGAGGTCTGCACGGCGGCGCTGCTGCTGGACGTCGACCCGATCGCGCTGGTCCGCAAGGGCCGGGGCGACGGCAGGGGGCGCGGCGGCTCGCCCGACTTCGCGCTCGCCCAGTACGTCAACGACCGCCCGTACGCCGCCTCCTCGCTGCTCGCGGTGGCGCTGCGGACGGTGTTCCGGTCCGCGATGAAGGGCGACTGCCCGGCCCGGCCCGAACTGCCCGGGCGGGCCCGCCCGCTGCGGATCGAGCTGCCCGCCGTGCCCGCGAACGGTGCGGGCGGTGTGGGCGGGGGCGGCGGCCCGGCTCTGGTGGTCCGGCTGTTCGAGCCGCTGGGCTGGCGGGTCGAGGCGACGGCGGTCCCGCTGGACGAGTCGTTCCCCGAGTGGGGCGAGTCCCGCTACGTCCGGATCGCGCTCTCCTCCGGGACGGTCCGGCTCGCCGACGCGCTCCAGCAGCTGTACGTGCTGCTGCCGGTGCTGGACGGCGCCAAGCACTACTGGGTCGCCCCGGACGAGGTGGACAAGCTGCTCGCGGCCGGTCAGGGCTGGCTGGCGGCCCACCCCGAGCGCGCCCTGATCACCCGCCGCTACCTGGCCCGGCGCTGGTCGCTGACCCGCGCCGCGATGGAGCGCCTGGAGCTGGCCCGGCTGGCGGAGGCCGACGACCGCGAGGTCGAGGGGATCGACAACGCGGTCGACGACCGGTCCGAGGAGGAGGTGCGGGACGAGCCGGAGCCCCGGCAGCCCTCGCTCGCCGAGCAGCGCCGCACCGCGATCCTCGCCGCGCTGCGCGAGACCGGTGCCGCCCGCGTCGCCGATCTCGGCTGCGGCCAGGGAGAGTTGATCGGCGAACTGCTCAAGGACGCCCGGTTCACCGGAATCCTCGGCGTGGACGTCTCCGCCCGGGCGCTGCGGTCGGCGAGGCGCAGGCTGGGCCTGGAGCGGATGCCGGAGCGTCAGGCGGCCCGGGTGACGCTGGCGCAGGGAGCGCTCACCTACACCGACGCCCGGCTCAAGGGCTTCGACGCGGCGGTGCTGTGCGAGGTGATCGAGCACCTGGACCTGCCGCGGCTGCCCGCGCTGGAGTACGCGGTGTTCGGCGCCGCCCGGCCGAGGGCGGTCGTGGTCACCACGCCGAACGCGGAGTACAACGTCCGCTGGGAGAGCCTGCCGGCGGGTACCGTCCGGCACGCCGACCACCGCTTCGAGTGGTCCCGGGCCGAGTTCCGGGCCTGGGCCGGGAAGGTCGCGGCCGCGTACGGCTACACCGTGGAGCTGCGCCCGGTCGGCCCGGAGGACGAGGAGGTCGGCGCCCCGACCCAGCTGGCCCTGTTCACCACGATGCCGACGCCCGCGACCACCACGACCCCGGGATCCACCACGACCCCGGGATCCACCACGACCCCGGGATCCACCGCGACCCCGGCACCCACCGCGACCACCGTGCCCATCACGACCGCGACGCCCGAAGGAGGCGAGCCCCGATGACCGATGACCCGACCGACACCCCCGGCGAGAGCCGGGACCAGGATCGCGCGGAGAGCACCGCCCCCCGCCGCCTCCCCGTCACCGACGTCTCCCTCGTCGTCCTGGTCGGCACCAGCGGCGCGGGCAAGTCCACCTTCGCCCGCCGCCACTTCCTGCCCACCCAGGTGGTCTCCTCCGACTTCTGCCGCGGCCTGGTCGCCGACGACGAGAACGACCAGTCCGCCTCCGCCGAGGCCTTCGACGTCCTGTACTACATCGTCGGCAAGCGCCTGGCGGCCGGCCGGCTGACCGTCGTGGACGCCACCAACGTCCAGCCCGAGGCCCGCCGCCGGCTGGTCGAGATCGCCCGCGAGCACGACGTGCTGCCGATCGCGATCGTCCTGGACGTCCCGCCGGGGGTGTGCGCCGAGCGCAACCGCTCCCGCCCGGACCGGCAGCTGCCGGCCCATGTGGTCCCCCGCCAGCACCGGGAGCTGCGCCGCTCCCTCCGGGGGCTGGAGCGCGAGGGCTTCCGCAAGGTGCACGTCCTGCGCGGCGAGGCCGAGGTGGCGGCCGCCGGGATCGAGCTGGAGAAGCGCTACAACGACCTGCGCCACCTCACCGGCCCGTTCGACATCGTCGGCGACATCCACGGCTGCCGCTCCGAGCTGGAGACCCTGCTGACCCGGCTCGGCTACACCCTGACCCGGGACGCCGGGGGCCGCCCGGTGGACGCCGCGCACCCGGCGGGCCGCACCGCCGTCTTCGTCGGCGACCTGGTCGACCGCGGCCCCGACACCCCGGGCGTGCTGCGCCTGGTGATGGGCATGGTGGCGGCCGGCCACGCGCTCTGCGTGCCGGGCAACCACGAGAACAAGCTCGGCCGGGCGATGGACGGCAAGAAGGTCAACGTCGCCTACGGCCTCCAGGAGTCGCTGGACCAGCTGGCGGGGGAGAGCGAGGAGTTCCGGGCCGAGGTCCGCGCGTTCATGCGCGGCCTGGTCAGCCACTACCTGCTGGACGGCGGCGCCCTGGTGGTCTGCCACGCAGGCCTGCCGGAGCGGTACCACGGCCGCAACTCCGGCCGGGTCCGCTCGCACGCGCTGTACGGGGAGACCACCGGCGAGACCGACGAGTACGGCCTGCCGGTGCGCTACCCGTGGGCGGAGGAGTACCGGGGCCGGGCGCTGGTGGTCTACGGCCACACCCCGGTGCCGGCCGCGAGCTTCGTCAACAACACCGTCTGCCTGGACACCGGCTGCGTCTTCGGCGGCAGCCTGACCGCGCTGCGCTACCCGGAGCGCGAGCTGGTGGGCGTCGAGGCCGAGCGCGAGTGGTACGCCCCGGTGCGCCCGCTGATCACCGACGCGCCGGGCGCCCGCGAGGGCCGTCCGCTGGACCTCGGCGACGTGGCCGGGCGCCGGACCGTCGAGACCGGGCTGCACGGGCGGGTGGCCGTCCGGGAGGAGAACGCGGCCGCCGCGCTGGAGGTGATGAGCCGCTTCGCGCTGGACCCGCGGCTGCTCGCCTACCTGCCGCCGACCATGGCACCGAGCGCCACGTCCCGCCGGGACGGCTACCTGGAGCACCCGGAGGAGGCCTTCCTCGGCTACCGGGCGGACGGCGTGCGGCACCTGGTCTGCGAGGAGAAGCACATGGGCTCGCGCGCGGTGCTGCTGGTGGCCCGGGACGGGGCCGCGCTGGAGCGCCGTTTCGGCGTGGCCGGCCCCGGCGCGATCTGGACCCGGACCGGCCGCGCCTTCCTCGCCGACGAGGAGTTGACCGGCGCCGTGCTCGACCGGGTCCGGGCGGCCGCCGAGCGCGCCGGGCTGTTCGAGGAGCTGGCCACCGACTGGCTGCTGCTGGACGCCGAGCTGATGCCCTGGTCGCTGAAGGCGGTGGAGCTGCTGCGCCGCCAGTACGCGGCGGTCGGCGCGGCGGCGGGCGCCGCCCTGCCGGAGGTGCTGTCCGCGCTGGAGCGGGCGGCCGGGCGCGGCCTGGACCTGGCCCGGCTGACCGACCGCCAGCGGCAGCGCGCGGCCGACGCGCGGGCGTTCACCGAGGCGTACCGGCGCTACTGCTGGCCGACCGAGGGCCTGTCGGGCATCCGGCTCGCGCCGTTCCAGCTGCTCGCGGCCGAGGGGGCGAACCTCGCGGTGCGCCCGCACGACGAACACCTGGCCTGGATCGACCGCCTGGCCGCCGCCGACGAGACCGACGAGACCGACGAGACCGACGGGATCGACGGGATCGACGGGACCGGCACCGCCGGCCCGGCCGAGGGGACCGGCACGGAGGAGCCGGAGCGCCGCAAGGAGCCCCTGCTGCAGCGCACCCGCCGGATCCTGGTGGACACCGAGGACGAGGCCTCGATGGCCGCCGCCACCGCCTGGTGGGAGGAACTGACCGAGGCGGGCGGCGAGGGCATGGTGGTGAAGCCGCTGGTCTCGCCGGTGCGCACGGCGCGCGGCAAGGGCCGGCCGGGCGGCCTGGTGCAGCCCGGGGTGAAGGTGCGCGGCCGGGAGTACCTGCGGATCGTCTACGGCCCGGACTACACCGAGCACCTCGACCGGCTGCGCCTGCGCGCGCTGGGCCACAAGCGCTCGCTGGCGCTGCGCGAGTACGCGCTGGGCCTGGAGGCGCTGGACCGGCTGGCGGCGGGGGAGCCGCTGTGGCGGGTGCACGAGCCGGTCTTCGCGGTGCTCGCGCTGGAGTCGGAGCCGGTCGACCCGCGGCTGTGACGGCGGCGGCGGAGGGGGAGGGGAGCCCACGGAACCGACGGAGCCCCCGTGGGCGCCCCTCCTCCGCCCAGCCTCCGTATATAAATTCCGAGTATCGTATAGACTTGCCGCTTTCCGCAGTCCGTCAGTCCCGTCACCCCAGGAGCCCGGCATGGCCTTCAACCTCCGGAACAGGCACTTCCTCAAGGAGCTCGACTTCACGCCCCAGGAGTTCCGCTTCCTGGTGGACCTCGCCGCCACGCTCAAGGCGGCGAAGTACGCGGGCACCGAGCAGCCCCGGCTGCGCGGCAAGAACATCGCGCTGATCTTCGAGAAGACCTCCACCCGCACCCGCTGCGCCTTCGAGGTCGCCGCCCACGACCAGGGCGCCACCACCACCTACCTGGACCCGGCGGGCTCGCAGATCGGCCACAAGGAGTCCGTCAAGGACACCGCCCGGGTGCTCGGCCGGATGTTCGACGGCATCGAGTACCGCGGCCACGGCCAGGAGATCGTCGAGGAGCTGGCCGAGTTCGCCGGCGTCCCGGTCTGGAACGGCCTGACCGACGAGTGGCACCCCACCCAGATGCTGGCCGACGTGCTCACCGTCACCGAGCACACCGCCAAGCCGCTCCCGGAGGTCGCGCTCGCCTACCTCGGCGACGCCCGCTCCAACATGGGCAACTCGCTGCTGATCACCGGCGCCCTGCTCGGCATGGACATCCGGATCGTCGCCCCGCGCGCGCTCTGGCCGACCGAGGAGGTGCAGGAGTCGGCGAAGGCCCTGGCCGGGACGACCGGCGCCCGGATCACCCTGACCGAGGACGTGGCCGAGGGCGTGGCCGGCGCCGACTTCCTCTACACCGACGTCTGGGTCTCGATGGGCGAGCCCAAGGAGGTCTGGGCCGAGCGGATCGAGCTGCTCAAGCCGTACCAGGTCTCCATGGACACCGTCCGGGCCACCGGCAACCCGGACGTGAAGTTCCTGCACTGCCTGCCGGCCTTCCACGACCTCGGCACGGCGGTCGGGCGGCAGATGCACGAGGCGACCGGCATGACCGAGCTGGAGTGCACCGACGAGCTGTTCGAGTCGGCCCACTCCATCGTGTTCGACCAGGCCGAGAACCGGCTGCACACCATCAAGGCGGTGCTGGTCGCCACCCTCGGCTCCTGAGGCACCGGCTCCTGAGTGCCCGCTCCTGGGCGCCCGCCCCGGCGGCCGCGCGGCTCAGCCGTCCAGCCTCACGCAGGCCACCCGGTCGCCCGCCGCGTGCGGGCCGGCCGGGGTGCCCGCGTGCAGCACCAGCGAGCGCGCCTCGCCCGGTCGCGGCTGCCAGCCCACCACGGTGGTGGCGCTGCCCCGGCCCCGCCCGTCGGTGCGCAGCGCCAGTCGCAGCTCGTTGCGCTCGTTGGCGTACGCCGGGTCGGTGGACGGCTGCACCGGGTCGACCTCGTCCTGGTAGTGCGGCCCCGAGGAGGCCGGGTCGGCCCCGCAGCGGCCGGTGTGCAGGTGTGCGGGGAACTCGTGGTCGGGGGCGAGTCCGGAGGCCTTCAGGGTGAGCACCGTCCGCCCGGGTACCGAGCGGTCGGTGACGATCCGGACGTGGGCGCCGTACGGCACCAGGTCGCTCGCGTAGCTGATCGCCGCCGGGGGGACGAAGGCGGTGGCCGGGTCGAAGTCGGCCTCGACGACCGAGACCGGTGAGGCGGCGGGGGCGAGCAGGGCCAGCGGCAGCAGGGCGGCGGCGAGCGGAGCGGTCATCGGTCGGGCCTTCCGGGGGCGGGGCGACGGGTCCCCCTGCTAACGGCGCCCCGGCCCGGAGGACACCGCTCCGGGCTCCCGGGGCCCCGGTGCGTCAGGCGGACGGCCCGCGCCGGACCCCGCACCGGACCCCGTACAGGCGAGCCGCCACACCCGCCCGGGCCCGGGCGCGGGGGTGAACGGGGGCCAGGGGCGAACCGGGCGCGAACAGAGGGGAAAGAGTGCGGACGGCCCCGCCGGCCGACGCCGCCCCCTCGCCGACCGGCGGTTCCGGTGGTGAGCTAGTGGTGGTGCCGCTGACGGCGGCCGCCGTCGTGGCCGGTGCGGTCCGGCCGAAGGGGCCGGAGCGCGAGCGGTGCGGCCCGGACGATCGGTGTCCCGAGGCATGCACTATGGTTTATCTCGACATCGAGATAACTGCCGCCTAGGATATATCTCGACATCAAGATACTTGCCGAGAGGCGCTCGCCGGCGATGCGGGCAAGGCAAGCCTAAGTAAGGCTGACCTTACCACCGCGTGACGGCCGGATACCGCACGAAGCACCCAGAAGGAGTCAGTCGTGTCCGCGAACAGCTTCGACGCCCGCAGCTCGCTGCAGGTGGGCGACGAGTCGTACGAGATCTTCAAGCTCTCCGCCGTCGAGGGTTCCGCTCGGCTGCCGTACAGCCTCAAGGTGCTGCTGGAGAACCTGCTCCGCACGGAGGACGGCGCGAACATCACCGCCGACCACATCCGCGCCCTCGGCAACTGGGACGAGAACGCCCAGCCGAGCCAGGAGATCCAGTTCACCCCGGCCCGCGTGATCATGCAGGACTTCACCGGTGTGCCGTGCGTGGTCGACCTCGCCACCATGCGTGAGGCCGTCAAGGAGCTGGGCGGCGACCCGGCCAAGATCAACCCGCTGGCCCCGGCCGAGCTGGTCATCGACCACTCGGTCATCGCCGACAAGTTCGGCACCAAGGACGCGTTCACCCAGAACGTCGAGATCGAGTACGGCCGCAACAAGGAGCGCTACCAGTTCCTGCGCTGGGGCCAGACCGCCTTCGACGAGTTCAAGGTCGTCCCGCCGGGCACCGGCATCGTCCACCAGGTGAACATCGAGCACCTGGCCCGCACCGTCATGGTCCGCGGCGGCCAGGCCTACCCGGACACCTGCGTCGGCACCGACTCGCACACCACCATGGTCAACGGCCTGGGCGTGCTGGGCTGGGGCGTCGGCGGCATCGAGGCCGAGGCCGCGATGCTCGGCCAGCCGGTCTCCATGCTGATCCCGCGCGTCGTCGGCTTCAAGCTGACCGGCGAGCTGCCGGCCGGCACCACCGCCACCGACCTGGTGCTCACCATCACCGAGATGCTGCGCAAGCACGGTGTGGTCGGCAAGTTCGTCGAGTTCTACGGCGACGGCATCGGCTCCATCCCGCTGGCCAACCGCGCCACCATCGGCAACATGTCGCCGGAGTTCGGCTCGACCTGCGCGATCTTCCCGATCGACGCCGAGACCATCAACTACCTGAAGCTCACCGGCCGCGACGAGCAGCAGCTCGCCCTGGTCGAGGCGTACGCCAAGGAGCAGGGTCTCTGGCACAACCCGTCGCACGAGCCGGTCTACTCCGAGTACCTCGAGCTGGACGTCTCCACCGTCGTCCCGTCGATCTCCGGCCCGAAGCGCCCGCAGGACCGCGTGATCCTGGCCGAGGCCGCCGAGCGGTTCGCCGAGGCGCTGCCGACCTACTCCGCCGAGGCCTCGAAGCCGACCGCCGTCACCGCCCCCGACGGCTCGTCCTACGAGATCGACAACGGCGCGGTCGTGATCGCCTCGATCACCTCCTGCACCAACACCTCCAACCCCTCCGTCATGCTGGGCGCCGCCCTGCTGGCGAAGAAGGCCGTGGAGAAGGGCCTGCACGTCAAGCCCTGGGTCAAGACCACCCTGGCGCCGGGCTCCAAGGTCGTCATGGACTACTACGAGAAGGCCGGCCTGCTCCCGTACATGGAGAAGCTGGGCTTCAACCTGGTCGGCTACGGCTGCGTCACCTGCATCGGCAACTCGGGCCCGCTGCCCGAGGAGGTCTCGGCCGCCGTCAACGAGGCCGACCTCGCGGTCGTCTCGGTGCTCTCCGGCAACCGCAACTTCGAGGGCCGGATCAACCCGGACGTCAAGATGAACTACCTGGCCTCCCCGCCGCTGGTGGTCGCCTACGCCCTCGCCGGCAACATGAACATCGACATCACCCGGGACGCCCTGGGCCAGGACGCCGACGGCAACGACGTGTTCCTCGCCGACATCTGGCCGTCGGAGCAGGAGGTCGCCGACACCGTCGCCGGCTCCATCGACGAGGCCATGTTCGACAAGGGCTACCAGGACGTCTTCGCCGGCGACCACCGCTGGCAGTCGCTCCCGGTCCCGACCGGCAACACCTTCGAGTGGGACGCCGAGTCCACCTACGTCCGCAAGCCCCCGTACTTCGAGGGCATGGCCAAGACCCCGAGCCCGGTGACCGACATCGCCGGCGCCCGCGTCCTGGCCAAGCTGGGCGACTCGGTCACCACCGACCACATCTCCCCGGCCGGCAACATCAAGCCGGGCACCCCGGCGGCGCAGTACCTGACCGCCAACGGTGTCGAGAAGCGCGACTTCAACTCCTACGGTTCCCGTCGTGGCAACCACGAGGTGATGATCCGCGGCACCTTCGCCAACATCCGCCTGCGCAACCAGATCGCGCCGGGCACCGAGGGCGGCTACACCCGCGACTTCACCCAGGCCGACGCGCCGGTGTCGTTCATCTACGACGCCTCGCAGAACTACCAGGCCGCCGGCGTCCCGCTGGTCGTCCTGGCCGGCAAGGAGTACGGCTCCGGCTCGTCCCGCGACTGGGCCGCCAAGGGCACCGCGCTGCTGGGCGTCAAGGCCGTCATCGCCGAGTCGTACGAGCGCATCCACCGCTCGAACCTGATCGGCATGGGCGTCCTGCCGCTGCAGTTCCCGGAGGGCGAGAACGCCGAGTCCCTCGGCCTGACCGGCGAGGAGACCTTCTCCTTCACCGGCGTGACCGAGCTCAACGAGGGCCGCACCCCGAAGACCGTCAAGGTCAAGGCCGGTGACAAGGAGTTCGACGCGGTCGTCCGCATCGACACCCCCGGTGAGGCGGACTACTACCGCAACGGCGGCATCCTGCAGTACGTGCTGCGTTCGCTGATCGGCTGAGCATGAGCCTCTGAGGAGGCCGGACCGCATCCCGC
>NZ_JBHUAL010000278.1:0-10336 GCF_042789775.1 Kitasatospora sp. NPDC056800
CGGCCGAGCTCCGGCCGACAGCGCCGCACCTCTCACTCCCGCCAGCGGGGAGCCTCGTCGTCCGGGGTGTCAGGGCTGGCGAAGTGGAAGGGGACCGACAGGTGCCCGGCCAGGGCCCGGCCCGCGTGTTCGGCGGCCGCGGCGCACACGAGCTGTCCGCTGCCGACTCCTTCCCCGTCCAGGTAGCGCCTGGCCGTGGTGGAGTAGACGGTGGCCAACGGGTGCTCCCGCACCGGGTCCTCGGTGATCGCCAGCAGGACCGTGAACCAGTCGTGGACGGTGTCGCCGTCCCAGACCACCTCGATCGCCACGACGCGGCCGGGGCAGCCGGCGGCACGGAACGCCAGGGACTCCAGGTCGAGGGGGCTGTCGGGGCTCCGGGCGATCCGGTCGCCGTGGTGGGTGTAGCGGTCGTTGACGATGTCCTGCGCGATGCGGATGCCGATGCCGGAGGGGACGCGGCCGACATCGACGACGGTCCGCAGCGCGTGGAAGAGGGAGTCCTGGAGGACGTACCCGTCGATCTCGTCGCGGATCCCCGCGGGCAGGCTCTCCCACCATGCGGCCCGCGCCGCCTCGTCCATCTCCACCGGTTCCTCCCCCGCTTCGCTGCGGCCCTTCCCGACAGGGCAGTGCGCCACGGTACCCGAGGCGGTACGAACGAGCGCCTGATTTTCCTGTCCGCCCCCGACGCGCCCTTGCTCCGTGCCCGACGACCCCGGTCGCACCTGTGTGATCGGGATACCCGAGCCTGGTGGCGAGGACGTGCTCTTCTGAGCCCGGCACCTGTGGGAGACCGAGGGGCACGCGGCTGGCGGCGCGCCAACCGGATATGCGTCGAGTGCGCCGCACGCGGGACGATCACGATCAGCGGGAGGGGGGCTCCTGCCGCGACAGCGCCAGCTTTCGGCGTCCTCGGTCGATGTCGGTGACGACGACCAGGACTTCGTCGCCGACTCCTACGACCTCCTGTGGCGTCCGTACGGGTGTCCGTGCGAGGTCCTTGAGGTGGATCAGCCCCTCGACCCCGTCGGCGACCTGGACGAAGGCGCCGAACGGGACCAGCCGGGTGACCCTTCCGCGCAGTGTCCGGCCCGCGGCGACGCTGTTGGCGAAGTCCTGGAAGGGGTCCGGCCGCATAGCCCGCAAGGACAGCCTGGCCTCCCCGTTCGTGGTGTCGAAGTGGAGGAATCCGCACGAGACGCGCTCACCGACCCGGACGATGTCCGAGGCCGTTTCGAAGTGACACCAGGACAGTTCGGGGATCGTGATGAACCCGACCCCCGGGAAGACCGGATGGCCGGGCCCGTCGTCCAGCGCCACGAACACGCCGAACGACTCGATCGACGCGACCGTGCCGGCGAGGATCTGGCCTGGGGCGAGCCGCTTCAGAAAGGCCCACAGCTCCGGGTTCCCGGTGGCTGCCGTGGACAGCCGTACGCGGCCCGCGCGCGGGTCGACGGCGATGACCTCGGCGGTGATCCGCTGACCGACCTCCACACCCTCGCTCCGAGGCCGCCCCCAGGGCAGGTCCAACGAGCCGACGAACCCCAGCGGTCTCGCCGGGAACCCGTCCAACGTCACCGCCACCCCGGAGCGGGTGACCTCTGATGCGACCCCGCCGCACAGGTCGCCGACGCGGATCGCTGACAGAAAGCTCCGTGCGGCGCGGTCCTCCGGTGCTTCGCGCATGGCGGCAAGCCTTTCACGAAGGGAGGGGCGGGTTGCCAGGAGGCGGGTGTCGGACTCGGTTCGGGCGGGAACGTGCCGGTCCGTCTGCGGGTTGATGCCCCTGCTCGGGGCAGCACGACCGCCGAAGGTTCAACCACCATGGAAGCGCAGGCCGACGGGCTCTGGAGAGCGGGGGAGGGTTGCGCCGGTGTCGCTCCGATGTTCCTCACCCCCCGAGACAAGGCTGTCGGCGCGGCGGCGGAACGTCGCCGTCAGGGGGTGTTCCTAGACTCTGGCCCATGGGACTTTCGATATCAGTGGGACTCCTCTACGACCAGGCTCGCAACGATGCGGAAGGTCTCGACCATCACCGGTCGGCCTTCGCCCGCCTCGGCCGGGCGCTCGTGGAGGAAGGGATCGGCTGGCACGAGCCGGAGATCACCGATCCGCCTCGTGCCCGTACCTTCTCTGGTGGCTTTCCCTACGGGTACCTGACCCAGCTGCGCCGCATCCTGGTGCTCGTGAACCTGGGCGAACCTGTCACGTCGGCTCTGGAGGTCAGCGGGCGCCAGTTCGACCGCGATTGCGAGAAGATCCAGGATGAGACGTCGAGGCTGGCCTCCCATCTGCTCTGCCACTCCGACAGCTCCGGCTACTACGTGCCGGTCGAGTTCGAGGATCCGCTCTTCCTCCCTGACGAGGCGGCAGTCGAGGGCGCCGGAATCGTCGGCTCCAGTCTGCGCCTGCTGGCTGAACTGTCGGACCTGGCGCCGTCGATCGGCATCAACCTCGACGACGAGAGCGTTCCCTCCGGTTCGGGGGAGGCATGGGAGGCTCGGGATCTCGCGGTGGACGGACCGTTCGCGACGGAGCGCTTCACCTGGTACCAGCTCTATCGGGCGTGCCTGGCAAGCATCGAGGGCGGCCACGCCATCGTGTTCCACTGACTCATTCCCGGCAGTGGTCATTTCCGGATTCCGTCGAGGACGAGGACGAGGACGAGGACGACGACGGTGCGGGCGACGGAAACGCTGGAGGGAGCCCTCGGCGGAGGGGACCTCGGCGGGGGCACCCCGCCCCGAAGGCGGGGCGGGGTGCGGGGTGGGTGCGGTCAGTGGGCGAGGATGCGCAGGGTGGAGTTGACGGTGAGGTAGAAGGTGTGGGCGTCGGGGCCGAGGGCCAGGGCGGTGACCCAGTTGAGGCCGGTGATCTCCTCGGCGGGGACGAGGGTGTTGGTCGCGGTGTCCAGGGCGAGGACCGAGGCCTTGCTGTCGCCGCTGGTGAGGTCCTGCAGGACCAGGTAGAGCCGGGTGCCGTCGGCGGACACCGAGGGGTTCTGCAGCCACTGGCCGGGGGCGAGGTCGAGGGTGGTGAGGGTGTCGGTGGCGAGGTCTACGGCGTAGCCGGTGCCGTTGTTGCCCACGCCGTAGAGGCGGGTGGCGTCCGGGGAGAGGGCCAGGATCGGGCGGGAGCCGATGGTGGCGGCGGTGGTTCCGGTGATGGTCGGGGTCGCGGTGCTGGTGTCCAGGCGGACCAGGTTCTCGTCGGTGGCGGTGTACGCGGTGTCGCCGTTCGGCGGCGTGACGATCGAGCCGAGGTAGTGGCCGGGGACCGGGACGGCGGTGGTGTAGGCCTGCTGCTGCGGGGAGAAGGACAGGACCCGGGCGCCCGGCTCGGCCGGGCGGTGGTAGCGGGCCGGTCCGTCCTGGCCGACGTAGACGGTGGCGCCGTCGGGGCTGACGGCCAGGGAGGTGAGGGCGCCGGGGAAGGTGCCGTCGGGTCGCGGCTGGTCGGGTGCCTCGGTGCTGGAGACGACGGTGTCGGTGGCCGTGTCGATGGCGCCCAGGCTGGACAGCGGTGCCTTGCGGGCGGTGGAGAAGAGCACGTAGACGCGCGAGCCGTCGGGGCTGACGGCCAGCGGGCCCGGGCCGGCGCCGAGACCGGTGGACAGTGTCACCACCGCGGTGATGGCGCCGCTCTGGGTGTCGACCACCTTCACCTTGGCGCCCTTGGTGGTGTCCTTCACCGCGACGTAGGCCTTGTGCCCGTCCGGGCTGACGGCCACCGAGGCGGGGGACGAGTCCAGTTCGACGGTCTGCGGGACGCCCGGGACCGGGCCGCCGGAGGTGTGGGTGGCGGCGCCGGCGGAGCCGGACCCGGTGAGCAGCAGCGCTCCCGCCACCGCCAGGGAGCCTAACCAGCGGGCCTTCGAGACAAGCGAGTTCATGTAACCCTCCCCTTCGTACACCGCGGGTCCCCGCGGTGGAAGGAAAACGCTACGGGACGAAGCCGGTCCGGGGTGCGGCTTCACCCGGGAGGTGACGGCCGCAGGGGGAAGTGGCAGGCGGCCAGGTGGTCGTCGGGGCCGTAGGCGGTCAGCGGTGGCTCGACCTCGGCGCAGAGCTGCTGCGCCGCCGCGCAGCGGGTGCGGAAGCGGCAGCCGGACGGCGGGTCGATCGCGGAGGGGAGTTCCCCGGCGACGCCTCGGTTGCTCCTGGCCCGTTCCACCGCCGGGTCGGCGACGGGGACGGTGTCGAGCAGGCCGCGGGTGTAGTGGTGCACCGGCCGGGCGTACACCGACGGCGCGGGGCCGATCTCCACCAGCTTGCCGAGGTACATCACGCCGATCCGGTCGGACAGGTAGCGGACCACGGACAGGTCGTGCGAGATGAACAGGTACGACAGGCCGAGTTCGCCCTGGAGGTCGCGCATCAGGTTGAGCACCTGGGACTGGATCGACACGTCGAGGGCCGAGACGGGCTCGTCGGCGACGATGAGCCGGGGGCTGAGGGCCAAGGCGCGGGCCAGCCCGATGCGTTGGCGCTGGCCGCCGGAGAACTCGTGCGGGTAGCGTTCGAGGGCGGTGAGCGGCAGGCCGACCAGGTCGAAGATCTGCCGGATCCGCCGGTCGCGCTCGGCCGGGCCGTCGACCCGGTGGATGTCGAGCGGTTCGCGCATGATCGAGTGGACCGGCATCCGCGGGTTCATGGCCGCGTAGGAGTCCTGGAACATCAGCTGGACGTCGCGGCGCAGCCGGCGCCGCTCGGCCCGTGGCGCCAGGGCGAGGTCGCGGCCCTGGAACACCAGGCTGCCGCTGGTGGGCCGTTCCAGGCCGACGATGAGTTTGCCGACGGTGGTCTTGCCGCAGCCGGACTCGCCGACCAGGCCGAGCGTCTCTCCCCGGCGGACGGTCAGGGAGAGGTCGGCGACGGCGCTGACGGCGCCGACGGTCCGGCGCAGGACCAGGCCGTTGGTGACCGGGTACTGCTTGACCAGGTGCTCGACGCGCAGCAGCGGTTCGGCCGCCGGGCCGTCGGCCGCTGCCGTCACCTCGTCGGTCACCGCCGGAGTCTGTACAGCCGCCGTCCGTGCTGTGGACCGGACGCCCGATCCGGCCTCGCCGACCGGGAAGTAGCACGCGTACCGGTGCTCCGGGACCTCCCCGGACAGCGGCGGCTCCTGCGCGTGGCACTGCTCGGTGGCGTAGCGGCAGCGCGCGGCGAAGCGGCAGCCGGGCGGGGGAGTGGTCAGGTCCGGCGGCAGGCCGGGGATCGAGTAGAGCCGGCCGCCGGAGCGGGCGGAGCGTTCCGGCAGCGAGGCGAACAGCGCCTCGGTGTACGGGTGGCGGGGGTTGCCGTAGAGCGCCTCGGTGCCGGTGGTCTCGACGACCTTCCCGGCGTACATGACGGCGATCCGGTCGGCCCGTCCGGCGATGACGCCGAGGTCGTGGGTGACCAGGATGACGGCCATGCCGAGCTGCTGTTTGAGGTGGTCGATGAGTTCGAGGATCTGCTTCTGGACGGTGACGTCGAGGGCGGTGGTCGGCTCGTCGGCGATGAGCAGTTTGGGCTCGTTGGCCAGGGCCATGGCGATCATGGCCCGTTGGCGCATGCCGCCGGACAGTTCGTGCGGGTAGACCAGGGCCCGCCGGGCGGGGCTGGGCATGCCGACCAGGGACAGCACCTCGACGGCGCGTTCGTGCGCCTCCTTGCGGGAGGCCCGGCGGTGGATGCGGACGGACTCGGAGATCTGCCGGCCGATGGTCATGGTCGGGTTGAGCGAGGTGGTCGGGTCCTGGAAGATCATCCCGATGTCGTTGCCGCGCACCCGGTCCATCGTCCCGGGTTCGAGCGCGAGCAGGTCGCGGCCGTCGAGCAGGACGCTGCCGCCGACGACGCTGCCGCCGTTCGGCAGCAGCTGCATGATCGACATGGCGGTCATGGTCTTGCCGCAGCCCGACTCGCCGACGATGCCGAGGGTCTCGCCCGCGTCCACCGCGAGGTCGACGCCGTCCAGGGCCCGCACCACCGAGTGCTTCAGTCGGATCTCGGTGCGCAGGCCGGTCACTTCGAGGAGCGCCACTGCCGGAACCTCCGTCGGTTCACCGTTTCCGCAGGCGGGTTTCGAAGGCGTCGCGCAGGGCGTCGCCGATCACGTTGAAGCAGAGGATGAGCAGGATGATCACGGCGGCGGGCGGGTAGATCATCCACCAGTAGCCCTGGCCGGCGTAGTTGGTGCCGACGTCGAGCATGCCGCCCAGGTCGTTGTCGGGGGCCTGGAGGCCCAGGCCGATGTAGCTGAGGGTGGAGAGGGCGAAGACCGCGTCGGCGATCGAGAACGTGGTGTTGACGATCGTGGTCCCGATGGTGTTGGGCAGGATGTGCTTCAGCACGATCCGCCCGCCGCCCGCGCCCATCATCCGGGACGCGGCGACGTAGTCCCGGACCTTGATCGCCAGGGCCTCGCCGCGGACCAGGCGGGTGATGCCGAACCAGGAGGTCAGGCCGACCTCCAGGATCAGCATCGTCTTGCTCTTCCCGTAGACGCTGCTGAGGTAGATCAGCAGGAAGATCAGCGGGAAGGACATGAAGGAGTCGATCACCCGCATCATCAGCGCGTCGACCCAGCCGCCCAGGTAGCCCGCGACGGCGCCGTACAGCGCGCCGATGACGGCGGCGATCAGGCCGGCGGCGAGGCCGATCTCCAGGCTGGTCTGCCCGCCGGCCATCACCTTGCCGAGCTCGTCGATGCCGTCGTTGTCGGTGCCGAGCGGGTGCCCGGCGCCCGGCGGCAGGGTGACGGCGGAGAGGTTCACCACCGAGGTGTCGGCGTGGTAGAACAGCGGGCCGAGGAAGCAGAACGCGGTGATCGCGACCAGGACGGCGACGGCGACCAGGGCGAGCCGGTTCTCGGCGAAGACCTCCGCGCCGCGCCGGAGCATCGAGCGGGGCCGACCGGCGGGCTCCCCGCCGGGGGCGTCGAGCCGGCCGGGCGTCGTACCGGGTCGGGGCCCGGGCGTCGTACCGGGCGCCGCGGCGGGTGTCGTGCCAGTCGGGGGACGAGACGGGGGACGAGACGGAGTGCCGGGTGTCGGGGCCATCAGGTGAGCCTCACTCGGGGGTCCAGCACGGCGTAGCCGAGGTCGGCCAGCAGCGAACCGACCACGGTGGCCACCGCGGTGAGCAGGGTGGCGGCCAGGGTGATGCCGTAGTCGCTCTGCAACGCGGCGCGGGTGGTCAGCAGGCCGATGCCCTGGATGTTGAAGACGTACTCGACGATCAGCGCGCCGCCGACCAGCGCGGGCATCGAGAGGCCGACCAGGGTGACCATCGGGATCAGGGCGTTGCGCAGGACGTGGCCGTACAGGGTGCGGCGCCGGGAGGCGCCCTTGGCCTGGGCGGACCGGACGTAGTCCTGGGTGATCTGGTCCAGCACCCCGGAGCGCATGTAGCGGCTGTAGCCGGCCACGGTGGTGACGGTCAGGGTCAGGACGGGCAGGCAGACGGCCCCGGGATGGGTCAGCGCCTCACCGAAGGTGGCCACCTGGTCGTGCACCGAGACCCACTTCAGGTCGTCCTCGAACCACTGCTGGATCAGGAAGCCGATGAAGAAGGTCGGCACCCCGTAGGCGATGAAGGAGAACACCGTGAAGGCGTGGTCCAGCGCGCTGTTGCGGCGGGTGGCCTGGAGCAGGCCCGCCGGTACCGCGATCAGCAGCGCGAGCAGCAGCGAGGCGCCGACGATGTAGGCGGAGGCGCCGAGGGCGTTGAACAGCAGGTCGGAGATGGGGCGCTGCTGGATGTAGTCGAAGCCGAGGTCGCCGTGGAGCAGGCCGTCCAGCCAGGTCCAGTACTGCACGTAGACCGGGCGGTCCAGGCCCATCTGGTGGGTCAGGTGGGCGATGGTGGCCGGGGTGGCGTGGGAGCCGAGG
Organism: Kitasatospora sp. NPDC056800; assembly: GCF_042789775.1. NCBI lineage: Bacteria > Bacillati > Actinomycetota > Actinomycetes > Kitasatosporales > Streptomycetaceae > Kitasatospora > Kitasatospora sp. NPDC056800. The sequence continues at coordinate 7,883 of NZ_JBHUAL010000278.1, forward strand.
ATCGCCCGGACCGGGCCGCCCGGCATGAGCTGCATCAGGCCGAAGGAGATGACCGTGACCATCAGCACCGTCACGAGGGCCTGGAACAGCCGACGGATCAGGTAGGCCGTCACCGCCGCCCCCCGAGGGGGGCCGCGGCGCGCTCACGGGTGGCCGTCATTTCGTGTAGTACCAGTACTCCGGCTCGTAGCCCTGGAAGGGGTCGCCGGCGTCGACGTGCAGCTTCTTCGTGACCTCGCTGACCGTGAGCGTGTTGGGGGTGTAGATCACCGGCTGGTCGCCCGCGATGTAGTCCTCGTAGGCGTACAGGTCGTTGACGTCGCTGCCGGTGGTGGTCTTGACGATCAGCTGGTCCAGCTTCGGGTCGGAGAAGCTCCAGACGTTCGGCCCGGCGCCGGTGGCGAACAGCGCGTCGCCGGTCGGGTAGTAGTCGGGGGCGAAGACCCAGCCGCCGTAGAGCAGGGCCTGCCACTGGCATCCGGCCGGCTGGGCGGCGGTGCAGGCCACGCCCTCGTTGCCGATGGTGTTCTGGGTCTGGCTGACGACGGTGATGCCGATGCCCGCCTTGGCCGCGTCCGAGCGCATGTCCGCCGCCATGGTGTCCAGGGCGGCCTGGCCGGAGGGGTAGTTCATGGTGAACGCGGCCTTGGTGCCCGCCGCGATGCCGGCCCCGCACTGGTCGGGGCCGGTGCCCGGGTTCGTGCAGGTGGCCGGGGTGCTGTCGGTGTTCCAGCCGTGGCCGCGCAGCAGCTGCTTGGCGGCCGCCGGGTCGTAGGTGGCCTTCTCGGACTGGCTCTTGGGGGAGAGCGGGTTGCCGGCCGGGAGGCTGGGCACGGCGCCGGTGCTCGGGTAGCCCCAGCCCTTCCAGATGCCGTTGATGATGCCCTGCTGGTCCACGGTGTCCTGGACCGCCTTGGTGAAGTAGGGCTGCTTGAACAGCGGCCCCACGTCCGGGTTGGCGAAGTTGATCTGGTAGTACGAGATCTCGTCCAGGTAGGTCGGGGCCGGGATGTAGTAGCCCGCGCCGCTCAGCGGGTTGCCGGCGTCCGGGTTCTTGGCGTTGAAGGTCGGGGAGTCCTCGGCCGGCAGGTAGCCGACGTCGATGGCGTTTGCGCCGCCGCTGCCGGCCTTCAGGTCCGCGTACTCGGTGGTGTCCGAGGTGTACGGGACGAAGTCCACCTCGTCGAGGTAGGGCTTCTGCGGTCCCGAGTAGGCGGTGTTCGGCACGATCGCGTACGCGCCGGAGGTGCCGTTGTAGGTCTTGAGCTTCCACGGGCCGTCGACCACCGACCACAGCGGGCTGCCCGCGAAGTCGCCGCCCTTGGTCGACTGCGCGCTGAGGTAGGCGTAGTCGGCGGCGCAGTCGGTCATGGCGGCGTCCGAGCCGAACGCGTCGTTCGCGCAACCGCCCTTCTGGCCGGGGCCGGTGAGGTCCCAGGCGAGCGGCATCGGGGTGATCTGGCTGAGCTCGTCGTCGGTGAACCAGGTCTGGCTGACCGGGGTGTCGAGGGTCAGCGTCAGCGTCTGGCCGGAGGCGGTCGCCGAGGCCACGTTGTCCGGGAAGTACTTGGCGCCGATCGCCGGGTTCGGCGGGGTGTAGTAGCCGCTGTTGGACGTCTCGGCCTTGGCCATGTTGATCCAGAACAGCACGTCCTGGGCGGTGACGTCCTCGCCGTTCGACCACTTCCACGGTTTGACCTGGATGGTGACGGTCTTCCCGTCCGGGCTCCAGGCGGGCGCCTCGCCGAGGGACACCTCCGGGTCCAGGGCGACCTTGTCGTTCAGCCCCCAGTAGTACAGGGGGCGGTAGAACAGCTCCTGGAACTGGCTGGTGTTCACCGTGCTGACCTGGGCCGCGGAGTCGAACGGCCAGATGGCGTCCGGGAAGGTGGAGGGCGCCTCGGCGACCCGCACCACGCCGCCCTGGACCGGGGCCCCGACCGGCCCCGGGCTGCTGCCGCTGCCGCCCCCGCCGCCGCTGCCGCTGGTGCAGGCCGCGGCGGTCGCCACGACCGTGACCAGCGCCACCACTTGTGCGAGTCTGCGCGCTCCTGTGGACTTCGTCATCCTGGGCATGCCCCTCTCACCCCACGTGAACACCAGCGAGTGCTTTCCTTGCGCGATCCGACGGTTCGCCGACGCGGGCATGGCGGTGCCGGGACCGGGCAAGCGTGAGCGGCTTTCCCGACGCCGGGAAGGCACCGGCGTCCGTGGGCTTCGGCCGCGTGCTGCTGGCCCTGCCCCGCCGGGTGCTAACAGTTAGACGGATTTCGCGGAGACTGAGAAGACCCGGGAAGGGCTGCGGTTCGTCAAGTTTCCATCAAGGAGCGGATCTTGGGACCGTACGGGCTGCCGTCCGTCCGGGCCCGGTGTGCGCTGAGGCCGGCCCGGAGCCCCCTGCCCCTCGGCCCCGCGGCGGCGGGAGAACCCGGCGAGGGCCCCGCCGCGCAGGCG
>NZ_JBHUAL010000279.1:0-10317 GCF_042789775.1 Kitasatospora sp. NPDC056800
CGTCGTTCCGGCCGGCCCTCCGGCGTGTCCGGGCCCCGCGCTCAGCCGCGGAACAGGTTGTGTCCGACGTCGGTCGGGACCTCGTCCTGGACCGGCTTGCTGCCCGGCCCCGGCACGTGCTCGCCGGGGACCGGCTCGTCGCCCTCCCGGTGCAGCAGCACGACCCCGTCCTCGGCCCACAGCTGCCGGTAGCCGTGCGCCAGCAGCAGCTGGATCCGCTCGGCCTGCTCCTTGTCCGTCTTGAACGGGAAGGACCGCTTGTCGCCCCGGGTGAGCACGTACTCGCGCCCGCGCGGTGTGCCGTCCACCAGCACCACGTCCGTCCGGGCGGTCAGCCGCGGCGCGATCTGGTTGTCCGCCTCGACGGACGCCCCGTCCGGGATCAGCGCGGCCGCCCGGACCAGCGCCGCCTCGCTCGGCTTGGGCGCCCAGGAGGTCGGCAGGACCAGCGGCACCAGCCCGATCGGCACCGCGGCCACCAGCGCGATGCCGGCCACGCCGAGGCCCAGCCGGCGGGCCCGCCGCAGGCTCCGCTCCGGCCGCCCGGTGGCGCTCAGCCGGCCCAGCACCTCGATCGCGGCGGTGAGCAGGACCGGCCACAGCAGCGCGTCGTAGTGCCGGGCGATCGACCAGTGGTTGGGGTTGCTGGACAGGATCCGTTCGGCCAGCAGCGGCACCGCGCACAGCACGGTGGCCGAGCGCAGCGGCAGCAGCAGCATGGTGCCGAACAGCCACAGCAGCAGCAGCGGCTTGAGCGGCTGGTCGAAGGCGGCCTGCACCAGCAGGAACGGGTCGTGCAGCAGGTTGCGCAGCGCGTCGCCGCCGTCCCTGCCGAGCGAGCCGTAGTTCCAGTAGTAGCCCGGTTCCCCGCCCATCGCCGGGATCAGCCAGGTGATGGCGGCGGCCGAGGCGACCGGCCCGCCCAGCAGCAGTCCCAGCCCGGTGCGGCGGCCCGCCCGGTCGTCGGTGCGGCGGGTGCGCAGCAGCAGCACCAGCCCGTACGCCCCGACCAGCAGGCCGAGGTCCTCCTTGGTGCAGCACAGCAGCAGGGCGGCGAGCAGCACCGTGCCGTACCGGCGGGCCAGCCCGCGCTCCAGCATCAGCAGGGTCAGCGGGACCGCGAAGGCGACCTCGTGGAAGCCCACCCGGGCGGCGACCAGCAGCGGCCAGCCGAGCCCGTAGACCAGGCCGGCCAGGTCGGCGGCCCGGCGGGCGGTGCGCGGCTCGGCGCCGGCGAAGGCGTACCCGGCGATCCGCCGGATCAGCGGCACGCCGGCCGCGAACAGCAGCGACTGTCCGATGATCAGCGAGCGCGGGTCGTCCCAGATCCAGTACAGCGGCGCGAGCAGCGCCAGCACCGGCGAGAAGTGGTCGCCCAGCAGCGAGAAGCCGGGCGGGAACTCGTGGTGGAAGCTCTTCAGCGTCGAGACGGGCAGCCCGAAGTGGGCGTAGCCGCGCACGCCCTGGTCGAAGATGCCGAGGTCGAAGCCGCCGAGCGAGACGGACGTCCAGCCCTGCAGGCCGATGGCGCAGGTCACCGCGAAGCAGAGCGCGGTGAGCAGCGCGGTGCGCCGGGCGGGGCCGAGCAGGACGGCCGCGGCCATCCGGCGGACGGCGGGCCCGGCGGCGGCCGGCGGCGGGGGTGCGGTCTGGGTGGTCACGTCTGGTCTGGTCCGTCCGGTCTGGGGTCCGTGGGTCCGGTCCGTCAGGTCCGGTTCGTCAGCGCGGGGTCGCGGTCCAGCCTGGCGGTCAGCAGGGTCAGGGCCCCGCCGCCGGCGGCGTCCACGGCCTGCCGCCGGGCGCGGTACAGCCGCACGCCCAGGACGACCAGGACGGCGATCGCGATCGGCGGGTAGATCGCGCCGGGCAGCTGCCAGTACCAGGCGACCCCGCGGCCCCAGCGGTGCGGCACCGCCCACATCACGTGGGAGAGGAAGACCGCCGCGGTCACGCCGAACAGCACCCGCCGGGCCGTGGTCCTGGCCTCCACCGCCAGCAGGGCGAGCAGCGGGATACACCAGACCCAGTGGTGGGTCCAGCTGATCGGCGAGACCAGCAGCGCGGTGAGCGCGGCGCAGACCGCGCCCCAGGCGTCGGCCCGCCGCAGCACCCGCGCCGAGCGGCCGGCCAGCACCGCCACCCCGAGCCCGAACACCGCGACCAGCGCCGAGGCGACGACCCCGACCAGGCCGGGGTCGTTGACGTCGAGCAGCCGGCAGACGGCGCCGCGCAGCGACTGGTTGTCCACCAGGACGGTCACGCCGACCCGGCTCGGGTCCCAGAGGTAGGTGGTCCAGAACCCGTACGAGGCGTCGGGCAGGAGGGCCCAGCCGATCAGGCCCGCCGCCAGGAAGGTGCCGGCCGAGACGAAGGCGGCCCGGACCCGGCCGGTCAGGAACAGGTAGACGGCGAACAGGCCCGGGGTGATCTTGATGGCGGTGGCCAGGCCGATGCCCACGCCCTTGAGGCGGTGGCTGTCCGGCCGGGTCAGGTCCCACAGGACCAGGCAGAGTATGCCGAGGTTGACCTGGCCGTACTGGAAGGTGGTGAAGACCGGCTCCAGCCAGACGCCGAGGCCGGTGGCCAGGACCACCACGGCCGCGCGGTGCCGCTTCGGCCAGCCGGCCAGCTTGAGCGACAGGTGCACGGCCGCGGCGAGCAGCGCGTAGTTGAGGAGCATCACCAGGACGCGCAGGGTGCTCACGTCGAACCAGGTGCTCGGCACGAAGAGCATCGCCGCGAACGGCGGGTAGGTGGCCGGCAGGTCCCAGCCGGGCAGCCGCATCGCGTACAGGTCCTCGCCGCGGACCACCGCCTGGCCCTCGGCCCGGTAGACCAGCATGTCGACCATGGTGGCCCCGTGGACGTGCCGGAACCAGGCGAACACCGCCAGTGAAACCGCCGCCACACAGGCCGCCGGAAGGGTCCAGGAATTCGGCCTTCCGGTTTCCGCCGCGTCGCCGGACCCTTCCGGACCGGACCGCCGCACCCACCGTTTCAGACCGAACTCGCGCACCGCGATGGCACCCCGTCGAGATAGACCAGATCGTTCCCTCGTCGCCGTCTGGGCCCACCCACCATAACCGACCCCCCTGAGCCCCAAACCGCGTCAGAAACGGGCCCGGAGGGGCGATGTGACCCCCCTCACAACGGGCCCCGGGTCGGGGTCGGCACCGGGCCTGGACCCCAAAACGCGAAATCCCGCCGGGAGTTGCCTCCCGGCGGGATTTCGTCGACCGGCCGGAGCCGGTCTGTTGGGTGGAGCTGAGGGGATTCGAACCCCTGACCCCCTCGATGCGAACGAGGTGCGCTACCGGACTGCGCCACAGCCCCAACGAGAAGAAACTCTAGCACCTTTCGGAGGGGGTCCGTGACCACCCCCCGGATCACGGTGCCGGCCGGGGTGGCCAGGGGGCGCACCCCGAACGCGGACCGCCCCGCCCGCGGTGGCGGGCGGGGCGGCATCGGGCGGGTGCGTCGCGGCGTACGGGCGGGGCCGGGGGCCGACCCCCGGCCCCCGTCACTCGTTGGCCGCGCGCGGGCGCGACTCGGGAGCCTGGGGCTCGGCGTACTGGTCGAAGAGCGGGGTCTTGCGGGACTCGGCGGGGCGCCCGGCGGTCCAGGTGCCGGGGGCCGACAGATCGAGGCCGCGGGAGACCCGGGGGGCGACCGGGGCGGTCACGTAGGTCGGCAGCGGGACGGGCACCGGCTCCCAGGAGTCCGGCCCGGCCGCGCCGCGCTCGCGCATGCCGTCGACCCACTCCTCGTGCTCGGTCGCCTCGGCCACCGCGGAGGCGGAGGGCACCGAGACGGTGGCCTGCTCGGGGTCGGCGGCCAGCCGCAGGTGGGAACGGCGCGCGGGCCGCTCCCCGGCGGGCGCGGCCGGGGCCGGCTCCGCGGCGGGGGCCTCGGCCGGGGCGCCGGCCGGCGGCCGGGCCTCGGCGCGCTGCTGCTCGCGCTTGCGCAGCCGCTCGGCGGCCTGGGCGGCCCGGACCCGGTCGAGCTTCACCTCGTACCGCTGGCGCTCCAGCCGGCGCAGGTGGCCGATGTACAGGGTGAGGAGGACCGCCGGGACCGCCGGGACCCAGAGGAAGGCGAGTCCGGCCACCGCGGCGACCACCGCGCCGAGCGCGAAGGAGAGGAAGAGGGCGGTGACCATCCGGCGCCGGCGGGCCAGCAGCCGCGCCCGGCGCTCGGTGCCGGCCCGCGGTTCGGGGCCCGGCCGCTCGGCCGGGCGCTGCACCGGGGGTTCGGGCTCCCGTGCGGGGTCGCCGGAGGCGGTCTCGTCCCGTTCGGGAGGACCGTCGTCGCTCTGCTCGTCACGCGGTTCGTCACCCAGGGCCCGGGCTGCCCGCCGCTCCAGCCCCGAACGCCCGGCCAGCAGGCGGATGGCGGTGCTGAAGCGTTCCGTCGGGCGCGCCTCGTTGAGTTCGTCCTGCCTGCGGAGCCACATCGGCACCAGATAGGCGGCCCAGGCCCCTACGATGACGGCGTAGATAAGGCCGCTACTGCTCACGATTCACACCGTACGGGCGCCGGGGAAGGCCTGGCAGCAATTTGGTGCGGCGTGTCGTGTGATCAAGCTGATTCTCCGACTATTTTGCCGCTATTTGTGCGGGTCCGGTGCCCCGACGATGCCATATCGATATTTCTTTCGAACATACATTCAATTACGTGTCCCGCGCCCGGAACTGAGCGCGCGCCAGCGCTCCAGCATCCCCTCCGGGACCTCCTCGTCGGTCAGCGCGTAGACGAGGTGGTCGCGCCAGTCGCCGTCGATGTGGAGATAGCGCGGACGGATTCCCTCCGAGCGGAAGCCGAGCTTTTCCACCACCCGTCGGCTCGGGCCGTTCTCCGGGCGGATGCAGACCTCGATCCGGTGCAGTCCGAGCGTGCGGAAGCAGTAGTTCACCGAAAGGGCCACGGCGGTCGGGATGATGCCCCGGCCGGCCACCTCCTCGTCCACCCAGTACCCGATGTTCGCCGAGCACATCGATCCCCAGGTGATCCCGCCGACCGTCAACTGGCCGACCAGCTGGCCCTTGTGGACCACGACGAAGGGCAGCATCCGGCCGGCCGAGGCCTCGCCGCGCAGGAAGCGGACCATCTGCCGGTACGTCGGCCGGGCGCCGGCCGCCTGACCCGCCGGGCCGGGCGGCACGGTGGCCTCCCAGCGGCGCAGCCAGTCCCGGTTGCGGCGGCTCACCTCCTGCCACTCGCGCTGGTCGCGGGCCCGGATGGGGCGCAGCACGACCTCACCCTCGTGGAGTTCTACCGGCCAGCCGGCGTTCAGTGCCCTCTCCTGGATGCTGGAGCCCCGGGTGCCGGGGCGTCGGTCCGGGGGTGGTCCCCGCCGCCGAGCTGGTCGACGGCGTGGGCGAGCAGCGGCTTCAGGACGGCGAGGCCGTCCCTGACGCCGCCGGTCGAGCCCGGCAGGTTGACGATCAGGGTACGTCCGGCGAGGCCGGCGAGCCCGCGGGAGAGCGCCGAGGTCGGCACCTTCTCCCGGCCGTACGCACGGACGGCCTCGGCGATGCCGGGGACCTGGCGGTCGATCACCCGGGCGGTCATCTCGGGGGTGAGGTCCATCGGCGAGATGCCGGTGCCGCCGGTGGTCAGCACCACGTCGTAGCCGGCCGCGACGGCCTCGCGCAGCACGGACTCCACCGGCTCGCCGTCCGGGACGACCCGGGGGCCGTCGGCGGTGAAGCCCATCGCGGTCAGGCCGGCCACCAGCAGCGGGCCGCCCCGGTCCTCGTAGACCCCGGCCGAGGCCCGGTTGGAGACGGTGACCGCCAGGGCCCTCACTGCGCCACCTCCGGGGCGAACCAGTCGCCGCTCTTGCCGCCGGTCTTGCTCAGCACCCGGACGGACTCGATCGTGGCGCCCTTGTCCACCGCCTTGACCATGTCGACGACGGTCAGCCCGGCCACCGCGACGGCGGTCAGCGCCTCCATCTCGACGCCGGTGCGGTCGGCGGTCTTCACGGTGGCGGTGATCTCGACCGCGTCGTCCGCGACGGCGAGGTCGACCTTGACGCCGGAGACCGCGATCGGGTGGCAGAGCGGGATCAGCTCCGGGGTCTTCTTGGCGCCCATGATCCCGGCGATCCGAGCCACCGCGAGGGCGTCGCCCTTGGGCACGCCCTCGCCGCGCAGCAGGTGGACCACCTGCGGGGAGACCCGCACCCGGCCGGCCGCCACGGCGGTGCGCGCGGTGGCGGCCTTCTCGGTCACGTCGACCATCCGGGCCGCGCCCTGGTCGTCGACGTGGGTGAGGCGGTCGCCGGGGGGAGGTGTCGTCACGGGTAACTCCAGGGGCGCGCAGGTCGAATACCGCGCTACCGTACCGTTCCCCGGTCCCGGGGGCCGATCAGGCGTCCAGCAACACCACGTCCACCTCGCTGCCGGCCGGCAGTTCGGTGGTCTCCTCGGGGACGGTGATCAGGCAGTCGGCCCGGGCCAGCGCGCCCACCAGGTGCGACCCGGCGCCGCCGACCGGCTCGACCGTGCCGTCGGCCGCCGAGTAGCGGCCGCGCAGGAACTGCCGGCGGCCGGCCGGGGAGCGCAGCGGGGACGGGCAGAGCGCGCGGACGACCGGGCGGTGCACGTCGGCGGCGCCGAGCATGGTGCGGATGACCGGGCGGACGAAGAGCTCGAAGGAGATGTAGGCGCTCACCGGGTTGCCGGGCAGGGCGAGCAGCGGCACCCCGGCCGCGCCGCCGATCCGGCCGAAGCCCTGCGGCTTGCCGGGCTGCATCCGCAGCCGCCGGAAGTCGACCCCGCCGTAGGACTCGAAGACCTCCTTGACCACGTCGTACGCGCCGACGCTGACCCCGCCGCTGGTGACGATCAGGTCGGCCCGGCCGAGCTGGTCCTCCAGGACGGCGCGCAGCCGGTCGGCGTCGTCCGGGACGGCGCCGACCCGGAAGGCGATGGCGCCGGCGTCCTGGGCGGCCGCGGTGAGGGCGAAGCTGTTGGAGTCGGCGATCTGCCCGGGGCCGACCGGCTCGCCGGGCTGGACCAGCTCGCTGCCGGTGGACAGCACCACGACCCGGGGGCGGGGGCGGACCTTCACGGTGGGCCGGCCGATCGCGGCGAGCAGGCCGAGCTGGGCGGGGCCGAGCCGGGTACCGGCCTCCAGCACCCGGACGCCGGCCGCGACGTCGCTGCCGCGGCGGCGGATGTGCGCGCCCGCGGCGACCGGGCGCAGCACCCGGACCTCCTCGTCCGGGACCGGCGCGGTCATCGCGGCGGCGGCCACCCCGGTGCCGGTGCCGCCGTCGGTCCACTCGACCGGGGCGACGGCCTGGGCGCCGGGCGGCATCGGGGCGCCGGTCATGATCCGGGCGGCCTGGCCGGGGCCGACCCTGGGCAGCGCGTCGGCGCCGGCGGCGATGTCGCCGACCACCGAGAGCACCGACGGGTAGGTGTCGGTGGCGCCCTCGGTGTCGGCGGTGCGGACCGCGTAGCCGTCCATCGAGCTGTTGTCGAAGGGCGGCAGGTCGCCGTCGGCGACCACGTCCTCCTCGAGCCGGCAGCCGCGGGCCTCCAGCAGCTGGAGCTCGATCGCGGGCAGCGGGCCGACCGCGGCCAGCACGTCGGCGACGTGCTCGTCCACCGTCCAGAGGCGGGGGGCCGCCGGGGCCGGGTCCGCTCCGGCGTCGCAGCAGGCGCTGGGCATGGTGCTGTGCTCGGTGGACCCGGTCATCGGCGGCTCGCTCCCTCGGTCGTGGTCCTGCGTCAGTCCTGCATCTCGGAGCCGACGAACTCCCGCAGCCAGGAGCGGAACTCCGGGCCCAGGTCCTCGCGTTCGGCGGCCAGACGGACGATAGCGCGCAGGTAGTCGGCGCGGTCGCCGGTGTCGTAGCGGCGGCCCTTGAAGAGCACGCCGTGCACCTGCCCGCCGTCCGCCGCCTCGCGGTTGGTCAGCTCGCGCAGGGCGTCGGTCAGTTGGATCTCGCCGCCGCGGCCGGGCGGGGTCTCCCGCAGCACGTCGAAGACCAGCGGGTCGAGGACGTAGCGGCCGATCACGGCGTAGCTCGACGGGGCCTCGCCGGGCTCGGGCTTCTCGACCAGGTCGGTCACCTGGAAGACGTCCTCGCCGAAGCCGTTCGCCTTGACGGCGGCGCAGCCGTAGAGGTGGATCTGGGAGGGGTCGACCTCCATCAGGGCGACGACCGAGCCGCCGAGCTGCTGCTGCACCTCGATCATCCGGGAGAGCAGCGGGTCGCGCGGGTCGATCAGGTCGTCGCCGAGCAGGACGGCGAAGGGCTGGCCGGCGACGTGCTGCTCGGCGACCGAGACGGCGTGGCCGAGGCCCTTCGGGTCGCCCTGGCGGACGTAGTGCATGTTGGCCAGCTCGACGGACTCGCGGACCCGGGCCAGGCGCTGCTCGTCGCCCTTGCGGACCAGCAGCTCCTCCAGCTCGTAGGCGCGGTCGAAGTGGTCCTCCAGGGCCCGCTTGTTGCGCCCGGTGACCATCAGTATGTCGGACAGGCCCGCGGCGGAGGCCTCCTCGACGACGTACTGGATCGCCGGCTTGTCGACGACCGGGAGCATCTCCTTCGGGGTGGCCTTGGTCGCCGGAAGGAAGCGGGTGCCCAGTCCGGCCGCGGGCACCACGGCCTTGGTCACCGGAACTCGGGGGTTGGTCGTCGTCATGCGTTCACCTTACTCAGGCACGTTTTCGCCCGGCCGAGTACGGGCGGACGGCTAGGACAGCACGTCGCTGGGCCCGGCCGCGGTGGCAGTCGTATGGGTCGCGACCGGCTGGGCGAACGGGTCCCGGCCGACACAGGCCGACACACTACCCGCCTTTTCCGTACGGTCACGTTCGGCATCCGTTCCGTGATCGGGCGTGCGAGCGGCCTGTTCGGAGCGGTCGGCGCGGGGCTCCCCGGACTCCCCGGGCGGCCGGGCCGAGAGCCGCCAGCAGTCGCCGCCGGCCGCCCGGGCCGCGGCGAGCGCCGTGTCGGCGGCGCGCAGCAGGACGGCCGCGTGGGTGCCGTTCTCGGGCAGCACGGCGATGCCGGCGGCGGCGGTCAGGCCGTTGCCGGCGGCGGGGCGGGACTCGCGCGGGCCGGAGGACCAGTCCAGCAGCAGGTGCCGGCGGACCGACCAGACCAGCCGCTCGGCGACCTGGGCGGCGCCCTCGGCGCCGGTGTCCGGCAGCACCACCAGGAACTCCTCGCCGCCGTAGCGGCCGAGGGTGTCGGCCCGGCGGATCTCCATCGCGAGCCGCTGGGCGAGGTCGCGCAGCACCGCGCCCGCCCGGCCCCGGCCGTGCTCGGCGACGACCGCGTCGAAGCCGCTGATGGCGAGCATCAGCACGGCGAGCGGGCGCGGGCCGTCGGCCTGTCCGGTGTGCTCGGCGCGACGGGCCCGTTCGATCTCCCGGTCCAGGGTGAGCTGGAGGTGGCGGTAGTTCCACACGCCGGTGAGCGGGTCGCAGGAGGCGGTGCGCTCCAGGTCGGCGCAGCGCTCCTCCAGTTCGGCGATCCGCCCGCGCAGCCGCTGCGCCCCGGCGGCGGCCCGGGCCCGCTCCCGGCGGCCGCGCAGTCCGAGGGCGGTGGCGCCGGCCAGTGCGGGGACGCCGAGTGCGGCCAGGGCCTGGACCAGCAGCGGGGTGGTCAATGGGGGGTGCCCCTTAGCGTGTCAGGCTCTGCGCGTCGGCGGTGCGGAGGCCAGGAGGATCGGATGAACGAGGATCGGATGCCCAACGAGAAGAGCGGCCTGAGGACACGGCTGTTGTCGCGGCGGCGCGAACTGGCCGCCGAGGAGCGGGCGGCGGCGGCCGACGCGCTGGCCGGGCACGCCGGGGAGCTGGCCGCCCCCGGCGCCACGGTGGCCGCGTACGTCTCGGTGGGCGCCGAGCCCGGGACCAGGCCGCTGCTGGACGCGCTGCGGGCGCGCGGGGTGCGGGTGCTGCTGCCGGTGCTGCTGCCGGACAACGACCTGGACTGGGCCGCGTACGCGGGGCCGGACGCGCTGGCCCCGGCCGGGCGCGGGCTGCTGGAGCCGGTCGGTCCGCGGCTCGGCCCGGAGGCGGTCGCGCGGGCGGCGGTGGTGCTGCTGCCGGGCCTGGCGGTGGACCGCTCCGGGCTGCGGCTGGGCCGGGGCGGCGGCAGCTACGACCGGGTGCTGGCCCGGCTGGCGCGGGCGGGGGCACGGCCGGTGCTGGCGGTGCTGCTGTACGAGCACGAGCTGCTGGAGCGGGTGCCGGCCGAACCGCACGACCGGCCGGTGGACCTGGCGGTGCTGCCCTCGGGGGTGCGCAGGCTCGGGTGAGACGGCGGCGGCCCCGCTCCCTCGGGGG
>NZ_JBHUAL010000280.1:0-10196 GCF_042789775.1 Kitasatospora sp. NPDC056800
GCCCCGGCCAAGCTTGGCCGGGGCCGCCCGAAGAGAGCACCGCTTCCGGCCGAAGCCGTCCGGCGCGGGCCTCGCCCGAGGGCGGCCCCGCCAGCCGCTCCCCTCCTTCCCCGGGCCGGATCCGTCGGCGGTGTGAGAATGCCGGGACGGGGAAGGCGAGCCAGGGGAGGGCGAGCATGCTGACCGAGTCGGTGTACCGGACCGAGGACGTGGAACCGCGGGACCGCTTCGAGTACTGGCAGCAGCAACTCGTCCGGCTGATCGCGCCGTTCGACGTCCGCACCGAGCACAGGGCCGACTTCCGGTCCGAGGTGCACATCCTGCCGCTCGGCGACGTGGCGCTCTGGACGATGGAGCACCCGCCGCTCGCCGCGAGGCGGTCACCACGCCTGATCCGCTCGTCCACCGACCCCGAGCTGTACCTGTTCTCGCTCCCGTTCGGCGACTCCGCCACCGCGGTCCGCTCCGACGGCCTCGGCGCCTACCGCCCGCACGACGTGGTCCTGCAGGACAGCGCCCGGCCCCTCCTCCTCCAGGCGAGCACCGACGATCCGCGCCAGCGGGTCCGCGGGGGCTGGCTGACCGTGCCCCGGCAGGCGCTGCCGCTGTCGCCGGACCGGATCGGCACGCTCACGGCCCGCCGGATGCCCGGGGGCACGGGCGTGGGCGCCCTGCTCGTCCAACTGCTCGCCGGCATCGCCGCCGACCCCGGCGCCTACCGCGCCGGCGACGCACCCCGGCTGGGCACCGTCGCCCTCGACCTGGTGTCGGCACTGCTCGCCCACCACCTCGACGCCGAGGACGCCGTACCGCCGGAGAGCCGGCGCCGGGCGCTGGTCCAGCGGATCCGGGCCTTCATCCGCGCCCATCTGCACGAGCCGGACCTCGACCCCGGCGCCGTCGCCGCCGCGCACCACATCTCGGTCAGCTACCTGCACCGCCTCTTCGAGGGCGAGGAGGAGACCGTCGCCGCCTGGATCCGCCACCAGCGCCTCGAACGGGCCCGCCGCGACCTCGCCGACCCGGCCCTGGCCGCCACCCCCGTCCACGTCATCGCGGCCCGCTGCGGGTTCCCCCGCGCCGCCGACTTCAGCCGCGCCTTCCGCGGCGCGTACGGGCTGCCGCCCCGCGACTTCCGGCACGGCGCCGCCGCGACGGCCGCGGGTGGACGCTGAGCGAAGCGGACGTGGACCGGCTGCTAACGACAACCCCCCTGGGGCCTCGGCAAGCTGATGCTGTGTCCACCGCGGGGGATCAGGTGGTGGACGCGAACACACCGACACCCTCGAAGGGGGACCATCCATGTCCAGCAACGGACTCCGCAGGAACCCGCGCTCCGCCGCCGTCATCGGCCTCGCCGCCCTGGCGCTCGGGCTCACCGTCCTCGGCGGCGGTCAGGCCGTCGCCGCGCCGCAGGACGACCCGCGTACGATCGGGACGCCCGTCACCATGTCGGAGTCCGCGATCACGGCGGCCAGCCTGCCGTGCATCACCAGCCCCGGGGTCACGACCTGCTTCGACAAGGCCGGCGACAAGGTGCTCGTGCTCGACACCGCAAAGGACGGCTTCTCCGCCGTCGGCCGGTGGAGCACCGACTACGGCCGCACCGGCGCGTGCCGCAACGCCCTCGGCGTCGGCCAGTGGGCGGAGTGCAACTACGACATGCGCGAGACGGGGCACATCCAGCTGAACAACGCCCTCTACGACGGCGACACCGGGCTGTTGGTGCTGACCGACACGTACTCGGGCTGGCTGTCGATCGGCTGACCTGCCGACGACCCGGCCCGCTCCCCGCCCGTCGTCTCGCGGGCGGGGAGCGGCCCGTACGCCTACGCGTGGTCGGCCAGCACCTCGGCGATGACGTGGCGGGCGATGGCGGTCATCCGCGGGTCGCTGTCCCGGTAGTAGGAGACTTCCATCAGCGCGACGGACAGGGCCCAGCCGCGGGCGCGGTCCCAGGCCGCGTCGTCGGGGGCCGCGGCCTCGCGGAACGTCTCACGGGCGGCGGCGGGCAGGACGTACCAGGCGGGGATCAGGTCGACGGCCGGTTCGCCGAGGCCCGCGCAGCCGAAGTCGATGACGGCGCTCAGCCGGCCGTCCGGGGACACCAGCAGGTTGCCGGGCTGGAGGTCCCCGTGGAGCCAGACCGGCGGGCCGTCGGGAGCCGGGGCGGCCAGGGCCCGCTCCCAGGCGGCGGTCGCGGCGGGGGCGTCGACGAGGTCCGCCACGGCCGCGATCGAGGTCCTGGTCCTGGCGTCCCGCGAGGCCAGCGACTCGCTGCGGTAGGCGGCGGGGGCGCCGGCCGGGTCGATCCCGCGCATCGCGGTCACGAAGTCCGCCAAGTCCCGCGCCAGCGCCCCGGGTTCGGCGATCCGGCCGGGCACCGGTGTGGTGCCGTCGAGCCAGCGCAGCACCGACCAGGGCCAGGGGCAGCCGTCGACCGGTCCGCCCACGGCCAGCGGGACCGGTACCGGGACCGGCAGCCGCGGGGCCAGTCGCCGTAGCCAGACGTCCTCCTTGGCGATCTCCTCGACCACCCCGGGGATCCGCGGGACGCGCACCACCAGCTCCGCCCCGAGCCGGTACATCGCGTTGCTGGTCCCGGCCGGTTCCACCGGCTCGACCGGCAGACCGGCCCACTGCGGGAAGCACTCGGCGACCATCCGGCGCACCAGCGCCTCGTCGATGTCCAGTTCGTCGGCGTGCAACTTGTGGGAGGTGGCCATAGCGACCGACCCTGCCAGCCACGGGCCGCGCCGGGCAACCGATTTGCCGCCGGACCGACGGCCGCCCGCCGGGCGAGCCGCTAGCCCTGGCGGACCGCGCCCGCCGCGATCAGGGCGGGCAGCTCGCGCATGTCGTCGAAGACCACGGTGCCCGGCCCGGCCAGCCGTTCCGCGGCGGTGACGCCGCCCGCGTAGCCGAGTGCGCGCATCCCGGCGGCGCGGGCGGCCTCGACGCCGGGGCGGCTGTCCTCGACCACCACGCAGGCGGCCGGGTCGACGCCCATCGAGCGGGCGGCGTGCAGGAAGAGGTCCGGTGCGGGCTTGCCGCGCTCGACCTCGGTGGCGCTGAAGATCCGCCCGGCGAAGTGGTCGTGGAGGCCGGTCCGGCCCAGGGTGTGGCGCATCTTCTCGTGGGTGCCGCTGGAGGCCACGCAGGTGGGCAGGGTGATCGCGGCCAGCGCCTCCGGCAGGCCGTCCACGGGGGTCAGTCCGGCGTCCACCGCCCCGGCGTGCAGTTCGACGAAGCGCTTGCTCCACACCGTCGCCGTCTCGCCGCCGAGCCGTTCGGTGACCGTGGCCCGGTTGGCCGCCTCGGACCGTCCGACGAAGAGCTCGATCGCCTCCGCCTCGGTCAGCGGCCAGCCGTACTCCTCGCCGAGCCGCACCAGCACCCGGACGGCGATCACCTCGCTGTCCACCAGGACGCCGTCGCAGTCGAAAATCACCAGCTCAATCGGCTTGATCATCCCACCAGCATAGGCCGGTGCCCGTGCCCGGGGGCCGGTGGCCGTCGAACTGGCCACCGGCGCCCGGGCGTTGACCTCAGCTGGTCTGGATGGAGGTGTCGTCGATCACGAAGCTGGTCTGGAGCGAGGCGTCCTCGGTCCCGGCGAACTTCACGGTGACGGACTGGCCCGCGTAGGCCGACAGGTCGAAGGTGCGCTGCTGGTAGCCGGCCGCGGCGTCCACGTTGGAGTAGGTCTTCAGCGCGGTGCCGTTCACCGAGACGGTCAGCTTGTCGTACGCGGTGGTGCCCGACTCGGCGGTGTCGATGTGCAGCCAGAAGCTCAGCGTCGCCTTGCAGCCGGCCGGGATGCTCACCGTCTGCGACAGCGAGTCCGAGTGGGTGGAGCCGTAGCCGTTCAGCCACGCCTTCCAGGAGCCGCTGTGGGCCGCCTGCGAGGCGCTGCTGTCCACCACGCCGCTCGACGTCGTCCACGGCGTGGCCGTGCCCGACTCGAAGCCCTCGTTGCCCAGCAGCTGGGCCGGGGTGCAGCCGCCGCCACCGGTGGAGACGGCCCAGGTGAAGCTGGTGGAGGCCGACTTGCCGGCGGCGTCCGTCACGATGACGGTGACGGTGGAGCTGCCCGCCGTGGAGACGGTGCCCGTGATCGCGCCGGTGGAGGAGTTGATCGACAGCCCGGCGGGCAGGCCGCTCGCGGCGTAGGACAGCGGGGCGGTGCCACCGGAGGCGTTGATCTGGAGGTTGACCGCGCCGCCGACGGCGGTGGACTGGTTGCCCGGGTTGGTCACCGAGACGGCGCTGCCGGCCGGCTTGGTGAGCAGGCAGCCGGCCACGTTGAGGTCGATGGCCCGGGTGGAGGAGTTCAGGCAGGTGGTGAACCAGTACGTCTCCTCACCGTAGCTCTGGCCCTTGTAGGCCTTGGTGGTGCCGTCGGCGGCCACCTCGCACGGGTTGTTGAGGGTGCACATGCCGCCGTCGTCGTTGCCGGTGTTGTTGATGCCGACGATCCGCCCGCTGGCGGAGTCGACGATCGGCGAGCCGGAGGTGCCGTGCGTGGTGTTGCAGCCGGAGCTGTAGCGCAGCGAGTCGTGCCAGGTCCAGGCGTCCTCGCGCAGGGTCGGCACGAAGCCGTTGACGGAGCAGTTCCAGACCTGCTTCCAGTACGACGAGGGTATGTACATCGACGCGCCGTCGGTCGGGTGGGCGTCGCTGATCGTCAGCGCGGTGGCGCCGTACTTGGAGCTGATCGACCCGTAGGTGTCGGTGAGTTGGTAGAGGGCGACGTCGGTGCCGGTCATGGTCGCGTAGAGCAGCTTGTCGGCCTGGACGGTGCCCAGGCTGTTGCCCCCGCCGTCCAGCAGGGTGCCGCTGCGGCTGGCGGTGGTGTTCTGGATGACCTGGCCGGCCGAGGGCATGGTCGGCAGGCAGTGTCCGTTGGTGAGCATCAGCGCCCGGTCGCCGGCCGCCGAGGTGGGGTAACGGACCAGCGAGGCCGAGCAGTTGCTCAGGGCGATGGTGGACGTCAGGTCGGCCGCCTGGACGGCGTGCGCGGGGGCGGCGGCGAAGGCCAGCCCGCCCGCGACGACGGCACTCGTACCGGCCACCGCGACAAGTCTCTTGAACATGGCTCTCCTTGTGGGGGATCGCGGGGTGTACGACTGGTCGCCGACGCCCGCGCCGCATGAAAGTGCCATGGCCACTTCAAGAGGTCAAGGAGTGTGACCGAACTCGCCACTGCCCGGCACGGGCCGTGCCATCCGACGGCAACGACCCGTCCCGGTATGCCCGTTACGGGCCGGGGCAGTGGATACGGCTGCGGCTGCGGTCGCGGTCGCGGTTGCGGCTACGGCTGCGGGAAGGCGTTCGGGTCCACGTCGTTGGTCTTGGCGTTGCCGTCGGCCACCGGCTGGAGGGTGATCTCCCAGGAGGTCGCGGTCCGGCCGGTCTCGAACGGGAAGGTGTCCTCGAACTTGGTGAACTGGCAGTTCTGGGTGAAGCCCTTGGCGTCGGAGTCCCAGTCCGCGCCGCCGGAGACGTAGACCTCGTACGTCCCGTCCTCCACGCCGTCGACACTGGCGTGCTGCCCCTTGCCGACGAACACCGAGTGCACGGCCTTGCCGTTCAGCGCGAGCGACACCACGGCGTCCACCTTGCCGCCGTTCTCGACCTTGAACACGCCCTCGCCGCGCAGCTTCCCCTTGCGGACCATGGTGCCGTTGTCCAGCGCGCGGGACTGCTGCTGGGGCAGCGGCGGGACGGCGAAGGTGGTCTGGTAGCCGGCCGCGGTCATCGTGACGAGGGCCGCCGACACCGCCGCCAGCCCCTGGGAGGCGCCCAGTTCGGCCTCGGCCGAGCTCAGCGCGCAGACGTCGTGGAACTTGATGTCGCTGCGGACCTTGCCGGCGTCGGTGGCGAGCGAGGTCAGCGCCGCCACCAGTTCCTTCCGCGCCGCCGTCACCGCGGGCGGCTCGTCCGCCACGCTCAGGGACTTGGCGGCGCCCTGCGCGCTGGCGACGATGCCGCCGAGCACGGTGTCGAGGTCGCCCAGGTCCTTGGCGCCGGCCACCTGGGCGAGCGCGACCGTGACCGGGTCGACGCTCGCGCTGAGCACCGGGCCGTACGGCGCCCGGGTCGGGGTCGGCGTCGGCGTCGCGGTCGGCTTCGCCGAGACCCCCGTCCCCGCCGCCCCGGGCGCGGACGAGCCACCCGCCGAACCACCACCCCCGCCACCGGAGCAGGCCGCCAGCACCAGCGCCGTGCCGACGGCCAGACCGGCCTTCCCCACGAACCTCTCGGACCCCGTGAACCTCATGCCCCACCCCCGGGTAGCCGGACCGCGCGCACACCGCGCAGCCGTGCGGTCACACATGGTCCCGAGCACGAACGACCCCGTCAACCCATTACCCGGCGGTCACCTCCGAGGGGCCCTCCGAGGCCGTCTCCGGAGGTCAACTACGATCGGGCCCGTGCTCAGTCTCACCGGACTCCCCCTCCAGATCATCGCCTCGCTCCTCGCGATCGCCGTCTTCGCCGCCACCATGTGGCTCTGGCCGCGGTTCGGCGGGAAGGGCTGGAAGGCGTGGCTGGGCCGGCTCGGGGCGTTCCTGGCCACCCAGGTGTCGGTGCTGGCCGCGATGGGCCTGATCGCCAACAGCTACTTCGGCTTCTACAGCTCCTGGACGGACCTGCTCGGCACCAGCGGCGGGCTCGGCACGGTGGTCGACCACCAGCCCAACGCGTCCGGGGTGGCCGTCACCGGCGAGCAGAAGTTCTACTCCGCGCAGGGCTCGGACCCGGAGCGCTCCGGCCTGATCCAGAAGGTCGACGTCAAAGGAGCCGGCAGCGGCCTGACCACCGAGGCGTACGTCTACCTGCCGCCGCAGTACTTCCAGCCGGACTACGCCAAGCAGCGCTTCCCGATGGCCCTGGTGCTCACCGGCTACCCGGGCACCCCGGAGAAGCTGATCTCGCTGATGCAGTACCCGGCGTCCACGCTGAACGCGATCGAGCAGAAGAAGCTGCCGCCGACCGTCCTGGTGATGACCCGGCCCACCCTGGTCGGCGACCGGGACACCGAGTGCGTGGACGTGCCGAACGGCCCCCAGGTGGAGACCTTCTTCACCAGCGACCTGCCCAAGGCCCTCGCCACCACCTACCGGATCGGCACCGACCCGGCCAGCCGGGCGGTGATCGGCAACTCCACCGGCGGCTACTGCGCGCTCAAGTTCGCGCTGCGCAAGCCCGACGCCTACCGCTCGGCGGTCGCGCTCTCCGGCTACTACGACGCGGCCCACGACGCGACCACCGGCGACCTGTTCGGCGGCAACGACCGGCTGAAGCAGGAGAACGACCTGCTGTGGCGGCTGAAGAACCAGCCGCCCGCCCCGGTCAACCTGCTGCTGACCACCGCGTACGACGAGAACAACTACGACGAGACCAAGGCCATGATCGCGGCCTTCAAGGCCCCCACCACGATGTCCTCCATCACCCTGGACACCGCCGGCCACAACTTCCACACCTGGACGCGGGAGATCCCCCCGGCCCTGGAGTGGCTGGGCAAGCACCTCGCCGTACCGCCATCCGCCTGACGTTCCAGATCACACGCGCCTCACACTCCCGTCTCACGGTTCTCTCAGGCACGCCACCGACGGTATGGCGCATGACCACGAGCAGCTACTCCCCTCCGGCCGGCGAACCGTGGCCCGAGGCCGCGCACTACCCGCCGCCGGAGGTGCCGCGGCCGGACCCGGTCCGGCCGGACCCGGCGCCGCTCTTCCCCGAACAGCCCCTGCCGCCCGCCGGCCCCAAGGGGTTCGCCACCTGGCCCGACCGGCTGCGCACCCTCCCCGCCCGCACCTGGCGCGGGCGCGCTGACGACCCTCGCTGGGTGCGCCCGGCCCTGCTGGCGCTGCTGGCCGCGACCGCCGTCCTCTACCTGTGGGGCCTGAGCGCCTCCGGCTGGGCCAACTCCTTCTACTCGGCCGCCGTGCAGGCCGGCTCGCAGAGCTGGAAGGCCTTCTTCTTCGGCTCCTCGGACGCGGCGAACTTCATCACCGTCGACAAGCCCCCGGCCTCGCTGTGGCCGATGGCGCTCTCGGCGCGGATCTTCGGCCTCTCCTCCTGGTCGGTGCTGGCCCCGCAGGCGCTGATGGGCGCGGCCACCGTCGGCGTACTGTACGCGACGGTGCGCCGGCGCTTCTCCCCGCTCGGCGGCCTGCTGGCGGGCGCCGCGCTGGCGCTCACCCCGGTCGCGGCGCTGATGTTCCGCTTCAACAACCCGGACGCGCTGCTGGTGCTGCTGCTGACGCTGGCCGCGTACGGGATGGTCCGGGCCGTCGAGGCGGCGGGCACCCGGTGGCTGGTGTTCACCGGGGTGATGTTCGGCCTCGCCTTCCTCACCAAGACCCTGGCGGCCTTCCTGGTGCTGCCCGCCTTCGCGGTGATCTACCTGGTGGTGGCGCCCACCGGCCTCTGGCGGCGGGTGCGGCAGACCCTGCTCGCGGGCGTGGCACTGCTGGTCTCGGGCGGCTGGTGGGTGGCGGTCGTCGAGCTGATGCCCGCCTCGGCCCGCCCGTACATCGGCGGCTCGCAGGACAACAGCTTCCTCTCGCTCACCTTCGGCTACAACGGCCTCGGCCGGGTCGACGGCAACGAGCGCGGCAGCGTGGGCGGCGGCGCCCGGATGCCGGCCGGGGTCGACCTGCCGGGCGGCGCGGCTCCCGGCGGCGGCCGCGGCTGGGGCCAGACCGGCCTGACCCGGATGTTCGGCACCGACATCGGCGGGCAGATCGCCTGGCTGCTGCCGGCCGCGCTGATCCTGCTGCTGGCCGGCCTCTGGGCGACCCGCCGCTACGGCCGCACCGACACCGCCCGCGCGGCCTTCCTGGTCTGGGGCGGCTGGCTGCTCTCCACCGCGCTGGTCTTCAGCTTCATGTCCGGGATCTTCCACCAGTACTACACGGTGGCGCTGGCCCCGGCCGTCGCGGCGCTGGTCGGCATGGGCGTGGACGGGCTGTGGCGGGCCCGGCACCGGGTGCCCTGGGCGCTGGTGCTGGCCGGGACGCTCGCGGTGACGGCGGTCTGGGCGTTCGTGCTGCTCGGCCGCAGCTCCGGCTTCCTGCCGTGGCTGCGCTGGGCGGTGCTGGTGGGCGGACTGCTCGCGGCGGCCGCGCTGGCGGCCGGGCCGTTCGTCGGACGGGTCTCCGGCCGGGCCGGCGCGCGGATCGCCTCGGTGGCGGGCCTGGTGGGCCTGGCGGCGGCGCTCGGCGGTCCGGCCGCGTACGCGGTGGACACCGTGGACTCCCCGCACACCGGCTCGATCGTGACCGCCGGGCCGGGCGTGAAGGGCGGGTCCGGGCCGGGCGGCATGGGGCACCGGGGCGGCAAGGGCTTCCCGGGCGGCACCGGCAACGGCAACGGGCACTGGTTCGGCCAGGGCGGCCCGGGTGCTCCGGGTGGCCAGGGGGGCTTCGCGGGCGGTCAGGGCGGTCAGCAGGGCTTCGCGCCCGGGCAGGGCTTCCCGGGCGGCGGCACCGGCAACGGCGGCGACCGCGCCAACGGCCGCCACGAGCGCGGCACCGGCGGCGGCACCGGCCTCCCCGGCACCCAGGACCCCGAGGGCACCGGCACCGGCACGGGCGGCACGAACAGCCCCGGCGGCACGGCCGGCGGCCCGCCCCCCGGCGGCATGGGCGGCCTGCTCGACGGCCCCAAGGTGACCGACGAGGTCGCCGCCATGCTCAAGGAGAACGCCGACCACTACACCTGGGCGGCCGCCGCGATCGGCTCGCAGACCGCGGCCGGCTACCAACTCGCCACCGGCGAACCGGTGATGGCCCTCGGCGGCTTCAACGGCACCGACCCCTCGCTGACCCTGGCCGGCTTCCAGAAGTACGTCCAGGAGGGCAAGGTGCACTGGTTCATCGGCGCGGGCGGCTCCCGCCGCGGCTTCGGCGGCGGCGCGGGCGGCGAGGGCGGGCAGCAGAGCGAGTCCGCCCAGATCGAGTCCTGGGTGACCGCCCACTTCACCGCGAAGACCATCGGCTCGACCACCTTCTACGACCTGACGGCCCCCACCTCCTGACCGGGGGTCCGCGACCCCGGAGGGGGGGGGGCGGGGGCGCACCGGGCGCCCCCCCCCCGCCCGGCCCCCGGGGGCCCCCCCCCCCCCCCCCCCCGCCCCCCCCCCCCCCAGGGCCCCCCCCCCCCCGGGCCCCCCCCCCCCG
>NZ_JBHUAL010000281.1:0-10036 GCF_042789775.1 Kitasatospora sp. NPDC056800
GCCGCGACGGCCGCGGCCCCCGTCTTTTCGGCCGGACGCCCGGCTCCTCCTACAATCGGGCTCATCATGAGCGCCACACTCGTAGTCAAGGACCTCAGCGCCGGCCACGGCGAACGCACCCTCTTCTCCGGCCTGGACCTGGTCGTCGCCCCCGGCGACGTGATCGGCCTGGTCGGCGTGAACGGCGCCGGCAAGTCGACCCTGCTGCGGCTGCTGGCCGGCCTGGACACCCCCGAGGGCGGCTCGCTGCGGCTGAGCCCGGCGAGCGCCAACGTCGGCCACCTGCCGCAGGAGCCGGAGCGGCGCGAGGGCGAGTCGGTGCGCGACTTCCTGGCCCGCCGCACCGGTGTGGCGGCCGCGCAGGCCGCGCTGGACGAGGCCACCGAGGGCCTGGTCGAGGGCCGGCCGGGCGCCGACGACGCGTACGCCGTCGGCCTGGAGCGCTGGCTGGACCTCGGCGGCGCCGACCTGGAGGAGCGCGCCGAGGAGGTCGCCGACTCGCTCGGGCTGAAGGTCTCGCTGGACCTGCCGATGACCGCCCTGTCCGGCGGCCAGGCCGCCCGGGCCGGCCTCGCCTCGCTGCTGCTCTCCCGCTACGACGTCTTCCTGCTCGACGAGCCCACCAACGACCTCGACCTGGACGGCCTGGAGCGGCTGGAGTCCTTCGTCAAGGGCCTGCGCACGGGCACCGTGCTGATCAGCCACGACCGCGAGTTCCTGGCCCGCACCGTGACCAAGGTGCTGGAGCTGGACCTCCACCAGCAGCAGGTCAACCTGTACGGCGGCGGCTACGAGGCGTACCTGGAGGAGCGGGCGGTGGCCCGCCGGCACGCCCGCGAGGAGTACGACGAGTACGCCGACACCAAGGCCTCGCTGGAGGCCCGGGGCCAGATGCAGCGCAACTGGATGGAGCACGGCGTCCGCAACGCCCGCCGCAAGAGCAGCGACAACGACAAGAACGCCAAGGCGAAGCGCACCGAGTCCACCGAGAAGCAGGCCTCCAAGGCCCGGCAGACCCAGCGGATGATCGAGCGGCTGGACGTGGTCGAGGAGCCGCGCAAGGAGTGGGAGCTGCGGATGGAGATCGCCACCGCGCCGCGCTCCGGCTCGGTGGTGGCCACCCTGCGCGCGGCCGTCGCCAAGCGCGGCGACTTCTCCTTCGGCCCGGTGGACCTGCAGATCGACTGGGCCGACCGGGTCGCCATCACCGGCGCCAACGGCGCGGGCAAGTCCACGCTGCTGGCCGCCCTGCTCGGCCGGCTCGAACTCGACGGCGGCAGCGCCTCGCTGGGCTCCGGCGTGGTGGTCGGCGAGGTGGACCAGGCGCGCGGGCTGTTCCTCGGCGGGGAGCCGCTGCTGGAGGCCTTCGCGGCCGCCGTGCCGGAGCTCGCGCCGGAGGACGTGCGCACCCTGCTGGCCAAGTTCGGCCTCAAGGCGGTGCACGTGCTGCGCCCGGCCGGCACCCTCTCCCCCGGCGAGCGCACCCGGGCCGCGCTGGCGCTGCTGCAGGCCCGCGGGGTCAACCTGCTGGTGCTGGACGAGCCCACCAACCACCTGGACCTGCCCGCGATCGAGCAGCTGGAGTCCGCGCTCGGCTCGTACACCGGCACCCTGCTGCTGGTCACCCACGACCGGCGGATGCTGGACACGGTGGCGGTGAACCGGCGGATCGAGGTCCGGGACGGGCGGGCGCACGAGCTGTAGGGGTCGCCGGGCCCGGGGAGCGGGACCGGCCGCCGGCCGGATCGGCCTCCGGGGATGGCCTCCGGGATGGGTCTCCGGGGATTGGTCTCTACCTCTTCCCGGAAACCCCCTCCCGGAGGGGCCGTCATGTGCTGTGCTGTGCGCCATGGTTGACAGCACTGACAGCGCCGTGGCGGGGACGTCCCACCCGACCGTCCCGCTCACCCCCATGACGGTGCCCGCCCACGAGGCCGAGGCCCGCAGCAGGTCCTTCCACGACGTGATGGCGCAGCGCCGGACCGTCCGCGACTACTCCACCCGCCCGATCCCGGACGGGGTGGTCGAATGGGCGGTCCGGACCGCCTCCACCGCGCCCAGCGGCGCGCACGTCCAGCCCTGGCGGTTCGTGGTGATCACCGACCCGGAGCGCAAGCGGCGGTTGCGCGAGGCGGCCGAGACCGAGGAGCGCGAGTTCTACGGCCACCGGGCGTCCGAGGAGTGGCTGGCCGCGCTCGCCCCGATCGGCACCGACTGGCGCAAGCCGTTCCTGGAGGACGCGCCGGCCGTGATCGTGGTGTTCGAGGTGCACAAGGGCCCCGAGTCGCCGCGCCCGTACTACACCAAGGAGTCGGTGGGGATCGCGGTCGGGCTGCTGCTGGCCACGCTGCACCAGGCCGGCCTGGCCACGCTGACCCACACCCCGAGCCCGATGAAGTTCCTCAACGAGGTGTGCGACCGCCCGGCGGAGGAGCGCGCCGCGTACGTCATCCCGGTCGGCTACCCGGCCGAGGGGGCGCGCGTGCCGGACCTGCGGCGCAAGGAGCTCGACGAGGTGATGGTCCGGCTCTGACGCGCCGGGGTGCGGCCGGGCGCGCCCGCCACCGGGGGGACGCGCCCGCCACCAGAGGGATATCCGATGGTGACAGGTCCCGGCCAAGGACATAATCGCCGCCATGAGCCAAGCACAGCCACGGCCCTGCGGCCTCGCCCCGCCGCTGGTGGAGGCGACCGCCGGGCGGCCGCCGGAACGGCTGCGGCTGCCCGGCGGCCTCTGGCTGCGGCGCCGCCGCAGCAGCCACACGGCGGCGCTGAACCAGGCCGTCCGCGCCAACCTGGACCACCTGCGGCCCTGGATGGAGTGGGCGGCCGAGGCCCCCTCCCGGGCCCGGACCGCCGAGCTGACCCGGGCCGGCGCGGCCGCCTGGGAGGCCGGCACCGACTTCATGTACCTGGCCGGCCTGGACGCCGAGCCCGGCGGCGTGATCGGCGCCTTCGGCCTGCACGGGCGGATCGGCCCGGGCGCGCTGGAGATCGGCTACTGGGTCGCCGCCGGGCACGTCGGCCGGGGCATCGCCACCGCCGCGGCCGGGGCGCTGACCGAGGCCGCGCTGGCCCTGCCCGGGATCACCCGGGTGGAGATCCGCTGCGACCGGGCGAACGGCGCCAGCGCGGCCGTCCCGCGCAAGCTCGGCTACCGGCTGGACCGGGTCGCGGAGGCCGCCGTCCGGGCTCCGGGCGAGACCGGACGGCAGCTGGTGTGGGTGCGGGAGCGCTGACGGCGCGGGTACGGGGGCAGCGCCGCCGTCAGTAGCGCTCGCCGGTCGCGGCCGGCAGCGCGTCCAGCTCGGCCAGGTCCGCCGCCGAGAGCTCGATCCCGGCCGCCCCCACGTTGTCCACCAGGTAGCGCGGCGTCCTGGTGCCCGGGATCGGGAAGACGTACCGGCCCTGCGCCAGCACCCAGGCCAGCGCGACCTGCGCCGGGGTGGCGCCGATCCGCTCGGCGACCGCCCGGACCTTCCCGACCAGCGCCAGGTTGGCCCGCAGCGCGTCGTGCTGGAAGCGCGGCAGCCGGCGGCGGAAGTCGTCGGCGGGCAGCTCCTCGATGGAGGTGATCCCGCCGGTCAGGAAGCCCCGGCCGAGCGGCGAGAACGGCAGGAAGGCGATGCCCTGCTCCTCGGTGTACGGCAGCACCTCGGCCAGCGCGTCCCGGGTCCACAGCGACAGCTCGGACTGCACCGAGGCCACCGGGTGCACGCTCTGCGCCCGCTTGATCTCCTCGACGCCCGCCTCGGAGAGGCCGATGCTCCGGGCCTTGCCCGCCGCGACGACCTCGGCGAACGCGCCCCAGGTCTCCTCGATCGGGACCTGGGGGTCGACCCGGTGCAGCTGGTAGAGGTCGACGTGGTCGGTGCCCAGCCGGCGCAGGCTCTCGTCGATCGAGCGGCGCACGTGCTCGGGCCGGCCGTTGCGCTCCTGCTGGCCCGCGCCGCCCGGCACGATGCCGACCTTGGTGGCCAGGAAGGCGCGCTCCCGGTACGGGCCGGCCAGCGCGGCGCCGACCACCTCCTCGTTGGTGTACGGGCCGTACATGTCGGCGGTGTCGATCAGGCCGACGCCGAGGTCCAGCGCCTGCCGGATCACCCGGACCGACTTCTCGTCGTCCCGGTCCCGCTCGGTGTAGGCCCAGGTCATGCCCATGCAGCCGAGACCGATGACGCCGATCTCCGGGCCGCTCGTGCCGAACGAGGCGTTGCGCATGGTGGTGCTCCCGTCGTGGTTTCCGCGGCTCCCGTGGGGTGGCCGCGGTGGTTCGCGTGGTGGTGCGTGATCAACGCCTTCAGCTTTCACCTTGGAGTGCACTCAAGGTCAAGCCCCTTCGTCCCCGGGCCCGCCGCGACCACCGCCCAACATCGTCTTAACCGTTCCTAAAACCTGTCCCTGACGGGGCGTCCGAGGCCGGGAAATGCTTGACGTGCACAGCTGGTCTAGTCCAGTTTGATGCTCAGCACCGCGCTCCCCCACCCCGGACCACCCCAGGCCGCCGCCCGCCCCGCGCCTCCCCCTCGCGGCGCGGGCGGCCCCCACGTCCCGAGAGGCACCCCCATGCCCAGCGCGCCCCAGCACGCCCCCACGCACCGCCGCCCCGCCCGCCGGACCACCCTGCTGAGCCTCGCCGCCGCCACCGCGCTCGCCGCCGGCGGCCTGGCCGTCCTCGCCGGGAACGCCGGCGCCGCCGACGGCAACCTGCTCGCCAACGGCGGGCTGGAGAGCGGCGCGCTCGGCCCGTGGAGCTGTTCGGCCGACACCGGGAGCGCGGTCGACTCCGGCGCGCACAGCGGGACGTACGCGCTCAAGGGGGCGGTGGGCGCGAGCGACACCGCGCAGTGCGGCCAGACCGTCAGCGTCCAGCCCAACACCACGTACACGCTCAGCGCCTGGGTGCAGGGCCGGTACGTCTACCTCGGCGCCACCGGCAGCGGCGTCACCGACCCGGCCACCTGGACCGCCGGCGGCGCCGACTGGCAGCAGCTGTCCACCAGTTTCACCACCGGGGCGGCCACCACCAGCGTCACCGTGTACCTGCACGGCTGGTACGGGCAGGGCGGCTACCTCGCCGACGACATCGCCCTGACCGGCCCGGGCGGCGGCAACCCGACCACCCCGCCGCCGAGTTCGACCCCGCCGAGCCCGACCGGCACCCCGACCGGCACGCCCACCGGCGGCCCGGGCACCCCGGCGCCGAACGTCGCGCTCCCGGTCGCCCCGTTCATCGACATGGGCGCCTGGCCGACCCCCTCGATGCCCGACCTGGCCAAGGCCGCCGGCCTCAAGGGCTACACGATGGGCTTCGTCACCGGCGTCGGCTGCAAGGCCAGCTGGTTCAACGCCTACGACCCGCGCACCGCCTGGGCCAAGGACCAGGTGGACGCGCTGCGCGCGGCCGGCGGCGACGTCAAGGTCTCCTTCGGCGGCGCCGCCGGCACCGAACTCGCCGCCGCCTGCACCACGGTGGACTCGCTGTTCGCCGAGTACGACGCGGTGGTGAGCGCCTACAACCTGCGCTACGTCGACTTCGACATCGAGGGCGCGGCCATCGCCGACACCGCCGCCAACGACCGCCGCTCGGCCGCCCTCGCCAGGCTCCAGCAGGCCCACCCGGGCCTCAGGGTCTCCTTCACCCTGCCCGTCCTGCCCGAGGGCCTGACCTCCGAGGGCGTCGCCATCGTCAAGTCCGCCCGGGACGCCGGGGTGGCCGTCGACCTGGTCAACATCATGGCGATGGACTACTACCGGAGCGGGACGGACTACGGCAACGCCGCCGTCCAGGCCGCCCAGTCGCTGTTCGGCCAGCTCAAGGCGCTCTACCCGGCGAAGACCGACGCCCAGCTGTGGGCCATGGTCGGCGTCACCCCGATGATCGGCGAGAACGACGACCACCAGGTCTACAACCAGGCCGACGCCCAGCAGTTGGTGGCCTTCGCCCGGCAGAACCACCTCGGGATGCTCTCCTTCTGGGACGCCACCCGGGACGCCAACGCCTGCACCGGCGGCTCACTGTCCAAGTGCACCAACATCCCGCAGCAGCCGTACGAGTTCGCGAAGATCCTCGGCCAGTACGCGGGCTGAGCCCACCGGCCGCCGGCCGCCGGGCAGTCGACCACACGCCCGGTGGCCGGCCGGCCACCTGCCTCGCCTACCGGGACGCGGCATGGTGACGCGCCCCGGGGCGGCTCAGGTGTCGTAGCAGCCGCACCAGGGGGCGTCGAAGCCCAGGCCGTCGGGGTAGAGCTCGAAGTGGACCCGCTCCTCCTCGTCGTCCACCTCGTCCGGTTCGTAGTCCTCGCGCACCAGGCCGAACAGTTCGCCGTCGACGTGCACGGCGAACGGGGCGATCGCGATGTCCCCGTACTCGCGGCCGGGCAGGGCGTCGAGCCACTCCGCCAGCAGCAGCCGGGCCTGCGGCGCCTCGCCGGCGGGGTGTATCCGCGAGTCGAGGTGGCGGCCGGCGCCGTCGAAGCGGTGCAGGACGGCGTAGTACCGCCCGGCGCCGAGGCAGAGCGCCGAGGCGAGGAACTGGCCGCCCTGCCAGCGGCCGATGGTGTCGGTGCGGTAGTCGGGCCGGTGGCTGACGGGGATGACCTCGGGAACGCTCACGGTCGAACCGTACGGGCGAGCTGTGACAGCACCGCCGGCTCCGCGCGGCCCAGCGGCCGGCTCAGCGGCCGGTCGGGAGGTTCGCCCCGCCGGTGCAGTCGAGCACCACACCCGTGACGAAGCCGTTGGCGGCCAGCAGGTGGATCGCCCGGGCGACGTCCTCCGCCCGGCCGACCCGGCCGACCGGGGTGGTGGCGGCGAGGCCCTCGAACAGCGCGGCCCGCTGCTCGGCCGGTACGCGGTCCCACCACGGGGTGTCGATCACGCCGGGCGAGACGGCGTTGACCCGCAGCGGGGCCAGCTCGACGGCCAGCGGCGGCACCATCGCCTCCAGCGCGCCGTTGATGGCGGCCAGTCCGGCGGTGCCGGGGAAGGCGGCGCGGGCCGAGGCGGCGGTGATCAGGGTGACCGAGCCGTCCTCGCGCAGGTGCGGCAGCGCCGCCTGGAGCACGCGCACCTGCGGCCAGAACTTGGCGTCGAAGCCGGCCGCGAGTTCGGCCAGGTCGAGCTGGGCGAACGGGCCGGCGCCGGCCGCGCCGCTGACCGCGACGACCAGGTGGTCGACCACGCCGGTCGTGGCGAAGAAGGCGGCGAGGGCGGCCGGGTCGGTCGCGTCCAGCGGGTGCCCGGTGGTCTTGCCGCCGATCCGGGCGACGGCGGCGTCCAGCCGGTCGCGGTCGCGGCCGGTCACCACGACCTCGGCGCCGTCGGCGGCGAAGGCGGTGGCCGTGGCCTCGCCGATGCCCGAGCTGCCGCCCATCACGACGACGCGCTGTCCGGCGAAGGGGGTTGACGCAGTGCTCATGGTGGTGGGGCCTTTCGACTTGTCGAGACTGTCGGTTCCGGAAATGATGGTTGTCGAGACTGATAGTCTTGTCAAGGGGAATCGGGGAGAGGCACACCGGAGGAGAGGGAGCACGATGAGCGAGACCGAGGGCACCGAGGCCACCGAGGCCGCCCCGGCGGTACGCCCGCACACCGGACGCCGCCGCAACGAGGCCGCCCACCGCGCGATCCTCGACGCCGCGCTGCGCCTGCTCGCCGAGTCCGACGGCACCCCCGTCACCATCGACGCCATCGCCCGCGCGGCCGGCGTCGGCAAGCAGACCGTCTACCGCTGGTGGCCCTCCAAGGGCGCCGTCCTGCTCGACGCCCTCACCGACCGAGCCGACCAGGACGTGTCCGGCCCCGACACCGGCGACCTGCGCGCCGACCTGCGGGCCTTCGTCAGCACCACCTTCGAGGCAGCCCAGCGCGACACCACCGCCCCCGCACTGCGCACCGTCGCCCGCGAGGCCGCGCGCGACCCGCACCTCGCCGACCTGATGCGGAGCTTCACCGCCACCCGCCGCGACGCGCTGCGCGAACTCCTCGCCCGGGGACGCGAGCGCGGCGAACTGTCCGCGGACGCCGATCCGGACCTCATCGCCGACCAGGTCTACGGGGTGTTCTGGTACCGCTTCCTACTCGGGCACGGGCCGCTGGACGCGGGCACCGCGGAGCGGCTCGCCGACTCACTGCTCACGGGGAACGCCGGCGGGAACGCCGAGGCGAGCACCGAGGGGAACCGCACCCGCTAGCCCCGCTACCGCCCCTGGCCGCGCCCGCGCACCAGGGGCAGGTATACCTCGTCGACGATCTCCACCAGCACGTCGTCCGGCGCCGTCGGCACCCCGCGCGCCATGAACTCGTTGCGCAGCAGCACCATCGCCACCGTCGCCACCCGGGGGTGCAGCACCTCGGGGGCGGCCTCGCCACGGGCGACCGCGCGGCCCAGGACGGTGAGCCAGGGCGCGGCCACGGCGTCGCCGGACTGGTCCTGCAACTGGGCCAGGAACTCCGTGGCGCCGCCGGCCGCGGCCAGCAGCTCGCGCAGTACGGCGCCCAGCGGGGAACTCCAGTGGCGGTTCGCCTGGCGGAGCAACTCCAGGGCGTCGCCGCGCAGTTCACCGGTATCGGGGAGCGGGGCGGTCTTCGCGAGCTGCTTGTACGCGGCGATGCCGAGTGCCAGCCGGTTGGGCCAGCGGCGGTAGATGGCGTTCTTGTTGGTGCCCGCGCGGGCGGCGACCTTGTCCATGGTCAGCCCGGCGTACCCGGCCCCGGTGAGCTCCTCGACCGCGGCGCTCAGGATCGCCTCCTCCAGCGCCGCCCCGCGCCGCCGCGTCTGCCCGGCCATGCCCTCGCTCCGCCCAGTCCGCCCGCCGATACCGCCCGTACCCTCCCCATCCTTCTTGCCGTGCCGGGCCGTCGGCAACTACGGTACTGGCCGTACCGTAAATTCTCTCTCGCCGGAAAGGCGGAAGAACGTGCGCACCAAGGGAATCAGCTACGACACCGGATTCATCAGGGACGGGGCGTACTCCCGCGCCTGGTTCGACTCCGAGGCGGTCGAGCGTGAGCTGCGGATCATCCGGGACGACCTGCACTGCACCGCGGTCCGCATCATGGGCGGCGACCCGGAGCGGATCGAGCTCGCCGCCGGCCACGCCGCCGACCTGGGCCTGGAGGTCTGGTTCTCGCCCTACCCGCTGGAACTGACCGCCGACGCGATGCTCGCGCTCCTCACCGACTGCGCCGAGCGCGCCGAGCGGCTGCGGCGGCGCGGCGCCGAGGTCGTGTTCGTCACCGGCGCCGAACTCAGCCTGATGAACCCGGGGTTCCTGCCCGGCTCCGGCATCGGCGAGCGCCTCGCCCTGCTCGCCCGGCCCGAGCAGGTGCGCGCACACCTCGGTGCGGTGAGCGGCCGGGTCAACGCGTTCCTCGCCGAGGCGGTGGCCGCCGTCCGGGCCCGGTTCGGCGGGCGCGTCACGTACGCCGCCGTACCGCTGGAGCGCGTCGACTGGGAGCCCTTCGACCTGGTCTCCCTGGACCTGTACCGCTCCGCCGAGACCGCCGACCGCTTCGCCGGCGGCGTCCGCGACCTGACCGCCCAGGGCAAGCCGGTCGCCGTCACCGAGTTCGGCTCCGCCACCTTCCGCGGCGCCGGCGACCGGGGCGCGAACGGCCTGGACATCGTCGAGTACGCCGACGGGGGCCCGGTCCGCCTGGACGGCGTCTACGAGCGGGACGAGGCCGGGCAGGCCGCGTACGTCCGGGAACTGCTGGAGGCCTTCGACGCCGGCGGCGTCGACGCCGCCTTCGTCTTCACCTTCGCCCTCTACGACCACGTCCACCGCCCGGACGGTGACCCCCGCGACGACCTCGACCTCGCCAGCTACGGCGTCGTCAGGACCTACGAGGACCGCGTGGGAACCACCTACCCCGGCCTGCCCTGGGACCCGAAGGAGGCGTTCTCCGCCGTCGCCGAGTACTACCGCACCCACTGAGCCGCCCGCCGCGGAAGCGGGGGGGGGGGGGGGGGGGGGGGGCCGCCCCCCCCCCCCCCCCCCCCGCCCCCCCCCCCCCCGGCCGGCGCGGG
>NZ_JBHUAL010000282.1:0-9934 GCF_042789775.1 Kitasatospora sp. NPDC056800
CCCCCACTCCCGAGGAGTGGAGGGCCGCCGGCCTGATGGTCCTACCGCGCGTCAGCTCCGCCGCACGCCCGAGGCCAGTTCCCCGGCCAGGGCCCGCACCGCGTCCAGCGCCGCTTCCTCGTCCTCGCCCGCGGCCAGGATCCGCTTCACGAACGCCGACCCCACGATGACCCCGTCCGCGAACCGGGCGACCTCCGCCGCCTGCACCGCGTCCGAGACCCCGAGCCCGACGCAGACGGGCAGGTCGGTGGTGGCCCGGGTCCGGGCGACCAGGTCCTCGGCCATCGAGCCGACGGCCGACCGCGTCCCGGTCACGCCCATCACCGCGGCCGCGTACACGAACCCGCTGCCCGCCGCCGTGACCTCCGCCAGCCGCGCGTCCTTGCTGCTGGGGGCGACCACGAACACGGTGTCCAGACCGTGCTCGTCCGCCGCCTTGCGCCACTCCTCGGACTCCTCCACCGGCAGGTCCGGCAGGATGCAGCCGGCCCCGCCCGCGGCCGCCAGGTCGGCGGCGAACCGCGCCACCCCGTAGCGGTCGACCGGGTTCCAGTACGTCATCACCAGCACCGCCGCCGCGGGGTGCGCGGAGGCGACCTCCTGGACGGTGCGCAGCACGTCCTTGATCCGCACGCCGCCCCGCAGCGCGATGTCGTCGGCGGTCTGGATGACGGCGCCGTCCAGCACCGGGTCGGAGTGCGGCAGCCCGACCTCGACCACGTCGCAGCCGCCCTCGATCAGCGCGTTGACCGCCCGGATGCCGCCGTCCACGGTCGGGAAGCCGGCCGGCAGGTAGCCGATCAGCGCGGCCCGGTCCTCGGCCTTGGCCGCGGCCAGGATGTCGCTCAGCTTGGAAGCCATGATCACTTACCCCCCTCGGCGGAGTCGGCCGGCCCGGCGGACCCGGCCCCCGGCTCGTCGTACAGCCCGAAGTACTCGGCCGCGGTGTGCATGTCCTTGTCCCCGCGTCCCGACAGCGAGACCAGGATGGTCGCCTCCGGCCCGAGCTCGCGCCCCAGCTCCAGCGCCCCGGCGAGCGCGTGGGCGCTCTCGATGGCCGGGATGATCCCCTCGGTGCGGGACAGCAGCCGCAGCGCCTGCATCGCGGCGTCGTCGGTGACCGGACGGTACTCGGCCCGCCCGGTGTCCTTCAGCCAGGCGTGCTCCGGCCCGACGCCCGGGTAGTCCAGCCCGGCCGAGATCGAGTGCGACTCGATGGTCTGCCCGTCCTCGTCCTGGAGGACGTACGTCCGGGAGCCGTGCAGCACGCCCGGGTCCCCCTTGGTGAGGGTGGCCGCGTGCCGGGGCGTCTCGGCGCCCTCGCCGGCCGCCTCGCAACCGATCAGGCGCACCCCGGCGTCCGGGATGAACTCGTGGAAGATCCCCATCGCGTTGGAGCCGCCGCCGACGCAGGCCACGACCGCGTCGGGCAGCCGGCCGGTCCGGTCGAGCACCTGCTGCCGCGCCTCGACGCCGATGACCCGGTGGAAGTCCCGGACCATCATCGGGAAGGGGTGCGGCCCGGCGACGGTGCCGAACAGGTAGTGGGTGGAGTCGACGTTGGCGACCCAGTCCCGGAACGCCTCGTTGATGGCGTCCTTGAGCGTCCGGCTGCCGGACTTGACGGCCACCACCTCGGCGCCGAGCATCCGCATCCGGGCGACGTTGAGCGCCTGGCGCTGGGTGTCGACCTCGCCCATGTAGATGGTGCAGTCGAAGCCGAACAGCGCGCAGGCGGTCGCGGTGGCCACGCCGTGCTGGCCGGCGCCGGTCTCGGCGATGATCCGGGTCTTGCCCATCCGCTTGGTGAGCAGCGCCTGGCCCAGCACGTTGTTGATCTTGTGCGAGCCGGTGTGGTTGAGGTCCTCGCGCTTGAGCAGGATGCGCGCGCCGCCCGCCTCGGCGGAGAAGCGGTGCACGTCGGTCAGCGGGCTCGGGCGCCCGGTGTAGTCCTTGAGCAGCGCGTCGAGCTCGGCGGTGAAGGCCGGGTCGGTCTTGGCCTTCTCGTACTCCTCGGCGACCTGCTCGACCGCGGCGACCAGCGCCTCGGGGATGAAGCGGCCGCCGTACGCGCCGAAGTAGCCGCGCGCGTCCGGCACCTGGGCGCCGGGCAGGTAGTCCTTTTCGGACATGGTGGTTTCCCTAGAACGGAGATGGACGACAACGACGTCTTCCCGGCTGGGCTTCAGCCGGACGTCACGCGCCATCGCCGTCCCGGCACCTGCCCGGGCTCGCACCCGATGACGTACCGCACCCGACGCCCCAGCACCCGGCGTGCGGGCGCGCGGCAGCCGCGCGGGCGGCAACCGGGGGCGAGTCGGGCGGCGATCTTCATGGGGTGGGGGTCAGTCCTTGTGCCGGACGGCGGGGTGGGCCCCGGCGGCGACCAGGTCGGCGACCGCGGCGCGCGGGTCCTTGCCGGTCACCAGGGACTCGCCGACCAGCACCGCGTCGGCGCCGAGGTTGGCGTAGTTGATCACGTCCAGCGGGCCGCGCACACCGGACTCGGCGATCTTGACGATGCCGTCCGGGATGGCGTGGGCGACGTTCTCGAAGGTGTTGCGGTCCACCTCGAGCGTCTTCAGGTTGCGGGCGTTGACGCCGATGATCCGGGCGCCGGCGTCCACCGCGCGCTTGATCTCCTCCTCGTCGTGCACCTCGACCAGCGGGGTGAGGCCGATCGACTCGGCGCGCTCGATCAGCGACACCAGGGCCGGCTGGTCGAGGGCCGCGACGATCAGCAGCGCGAGGTCGGCGCCGTGCGCACGGGCCTCCCACAGCTGGTAGGCGGTGACGATGAAGTCCTTGCGCAGCAGCGGGGTGTCCACCGCGGCGCGGACGGCGTCCAGGTCGGCCAGCGAACCGCCGAAGCGGCGCTGCTCGGTCAGCACGCTGATCGCGGCGGCACCGCCGGCCGCGTAGTCCACCGCCAGGGCGGCCGGATCGGCGATCGAGGCCAGGGCGCCCTTGGACGGGCTGGAGCGCTTCACCTCGCAGATCACCCGGACCCCGTCGCCCCGGAGGGCGGCGACGCCGTCCTTGGCCTCCGGAGCCTTGGCGGCCAGCGCCTTGAGCTCGTCCAGGGAGACCAGGGCCTGCCGCTCGGCGAGGTCCTCGCGGACCCCTTCGATGATCGAGTCGAGCACACTCACTCAGGAGCCCCCATCTTTTCTGCCAGTTGGCCGGCGTGAGCCGGCGGGCGACAGCCCACCGACTCTTCGATGGTATCGGCACCCGGGGGCGGGGGGCGCACCGGTTCGAACCGCGTCTCGCGGACCGGACTCCCGCTCCGGCGGTCCCCAGCTGCGGCTTCACCGGGCGTGCACCGGTTTTCGGACGGTCTTCGCACCGGTTTTCGGACGCTCTCCGAGCCGGCCTCGACCGGTGGCCGGGACGTGGCGTCAGGGCGTACGGGAAGCGGCGGCCGCGCGGTCGAGGACCACGGTCAGGGGTCGCGGTACGGCAGCCGGGACGCGGCGGTCGCGCGGCCCGGTCAGACCAGCGGCGGCGCCAGCCCGGCACCGACCCCCGAGTTGCGCACCACTGTGAACACCAGCACCAGCAGGGCGATCAGCGCCCACCGCCGGCCCCCGACGGTGATCCTGGGCGGCGGCCCGCCGGTCAGCGCGGCCCAGCCCCAGCGCAGCCACAGCACCGCCAGTACGCCGAACAGCAGGACCACGACGGCGTTGTCGTGCAGGGCGCCGGTGAGGTCCCCGTGGCTCAGCGCGTGGACGCAGCGCAGCCCCCCGCAGCCGGGGCACCACCAGCCGGTGGCGGTCAGGAACGGGCACTCGGGGTAGTGCCCGGGGGTGTTCGGGTCCACCACGGCGACGTACGCGGCGGGGACGGCCACCGCCGCCAGCGCGGTCAGCGGCGGGCTCAGCCGGCGCCGCACGGGCGGCGGGGCGGAGGCGGTGGAAGCGGTGGGGGCGGCGTTCACGCCCCGATTCTGCCCGGGTCGGGCCCGGACACGACGAAACGGCGGGCGTGGCGCGCCCGCCGTTCCGATGTACGACAAACGTGTGGTCGTGTGGTGCGACGAGCCCGTCGTCAGGCGGCGACGGCGGCGCGGGCCTCACGGGCCGCGAGCTGCTCCTCGGCCGACTTGTAGACGTTGGCGCTGGGCTGCTTGCCCATGCCCGCGAGGGACATGGCCTTGCCGACCACGCCGCCGGCCAGGATGACCGCCAGGCCGACCCAGACGAGCAGAACCGACGGCAGGATCATGGCGACGCCCGCGACGCCGAAGCCGACGAAGGAGATGACGACGCCGGTCCAGGCGGCGGTGGTGTGGCCGTGTGCTGCTGCTGCCATCTGAGTGGTGCTCCTTGGCTCTCGGGGCCCGGCCGGGCCTGCGGGGCCGCCGGCGGGTTGACGGGTTCCATTGTGCCGGGCCACACACCGACGGCCCAAAGCGGGTGGCGGGTCTATCGCGTCACATGCGCGCGGGCCGCGTCACGTGCGCGCGGCTCACACCGCGGTCGGGTCCTCGCCCCGGTCCAGGGCCTTCCACAGGTCGCCCGGCGTCTCGGTCCGCGCCGGGGCCTTGCGGGTCGGCGCCTCGTAGCGGCTGCCCATGGCCGGCCAGCCCCGGCCGTAGCGCAGGGTGAGCAGTCCGGCCAGGGCCAGCAGGACCCCGCCGACCAGCGCGACCCAAGGCCAGGCGGTGTGCGAGACCTCGGTGGCCGCCGAACCGGTCAGCGCCAGCTTGCGGGCGGCCTCGGCGTCCAGCGCGGCGGTGTCGCCGGCCCCGGCCACCGAGGCGGCGGCCGCGCCGAGCCCGGCCAGCAGGGTCAGCGCGCCGACCGCCAGCCGGCCGGCGCCGCGCACCGCGAACACCGCGACGGCCGCGGCGAGGCCCACCAGGGCCAGCCCGCCGGGCAGTTCGGAGATCCTGCCGCCGGTGACGGACACGTCCAGGGTGCCGGCCCGGCCCTCGGCCCAGGTCCGCCCGACCGCGGTCAGCACCAGCACGGCGCTCAGCACGGTCAGCAGCAGCATGATGCCGAGGGTGCGGCGGCTGGGGGCGGCGGGGGCGGGGGTCTGCTCAGCGGTCACCCGTCCACTATCCCCCGACCGACGCCGGGGTCCGTACCCGGGGTGGGGAACGGGCCGTCGGGCGAGCCGTCGGGCGGGGCGGCCGGCGGGGTGGGTTACGGCGTGGGGAAGCCGTCCGTCCGCAGCACCACCGTGCGACCGCCGAGCGGCAGGAACAGGTCGTTGCCGAACGGCACCCGCTCCGCCTCCCGGTACACCCCCTCGGGGGACGGCGCGGTGTGCACGGTGCAGACCGCCGCCGCCGGATCGACCACCACGTACAGCGGCACGCCGCTCTCCGCGCAGGCCCGCGCGAAGACGTGGTCACGGCCCGGGTGCGCCACCTCCAGCACCGCCTCGGCGTCCGCGGCCCCGTACCGGCCCCGGGCGGTGCGGGCGGCGCCGGGGGCGACCACCACCAGGTCCGGGGCGAGCGGGCCGTGCGCGGCCGGGAAGTCGATCAGGACCCCGGACAGCACCCGCCCCGCCCCCGCGAGCCCTTCCCGGATCTGGGAGGCCGTCCCGAAAACGGCCTCCCAGCGCAGCTCGTCGTACGGCGCCTCGGGCATCCCGGCCGCCTCCTCACACGTCAGGACAGTTCCGGCGTCCGCAGCGTATTGGCGGTGGCGACCGCCCGCAGCACGGCGGCCGCCTTGTTGCGGCACTCGGTGTCCTCGCCGTGCGGGTCGGAGTCGGCGACCACGCCCGCGCCGGCCTGCACGTACGCGGTGCCGTCGCGCAGCACCGCGGTGCGGATCGCGATCGCGGTGTCCGAGTCCCCGGCGAAGTCCAGGTAGCCGACGCAGCCGCCGTACAGGCCGCGGCGGGTGGGCTCCAGCTCCTCGATGATCCGCATCGCCCGCGGCTTGGGCGCGCCGGAGAGGGTGCCGGCCGGGAAGCAGGCGGTCAGCACGTCGAAGGCGGTCCGCCCCGGGGCGACCGTGCCGGTCACCGTCGACACGATGTGCATCACGTGGCTGTAGCGCTCGATGTGCATGAAGTCGACCACCTCGACGCTGCCCGGCTCGCAGACCCGGCCGAGGTCGTTGCGGCCGAGGTCCACCAGCATCAGGTGCTCGGCCCGCTCCTTGGGGTCGGCGAGCAGCTCGGCGGCCAGCTCCGCGTCCTCCTGCGGGGTGTCGCCGCGGTGCCGGGTGCCGGCGATCGGGTGCAGCATCGCCTCGCCGTCGGTGACCTTGACCAGCGCCTCCGGGCTGGAGCCGACCACGTCGAAGCCGCCCTCGGCCCCGCCGTCCGGCCCGGGGAAGCGGAACAGGTACATGTACGGGCTGGGGTTGGTGGTGCGCAGCACCCGGTAGACGTCCAGCGCGGAGGCGGGGCAGGGCGCCTCGAAGCGCTGCGAGGGCACCACCTGGAAGGCCTCGCCGGCCCGGATCCGCTCCTTGATCGTCTCCACCGCGGCCCGGTACGGCTCGCCGCCGAACGGCGAGTGCACCTCGCCGGGGCCGGCCGGGGTGAAGGTGGCCAGGCCCGGGTCGACCGGCTTGGACAGCTCGGCCTCCATCGCGTCCAGCCGGGCCACCGCGTCCGCCCAGGCCTCGTCCGCGCCGCTGGCCAGGTCGTTGTGGTTGACGGCGTTGGCGATCAGCAGCACCGTGCCGTCGACGTGGTCGAGCACCGCGAGGTCGGTGGCGAGCAGCATGGTCAGCTCGGGCAGGCCCAGGTCGTCCGGGTTGAGGTCGGGCAGCTTCTCCAGCCGGCGGACGATGTCGTAGCCGAGGTAGCCGACCAGGCCGCCGGTGAGCGGGGGCAGGCCGTCGTCCTCCAGCCGCGGGGTGTGCAGCGCCTGGAGGGTGGCGCGCAGCACCTCCAGCGGGTCGCCCGCGGTGGGGATGCCGACCGGCGGGGTCCCGAGCCAGCGGGCCCCGCCGTCCGGGCCGACGGTCAGCGCGGCGGCGCTGCGCACCCCGACGAAGGAGTAGCGCGACCAGCTGCGGCCCTGCTCGGCGGACTCCAGCAGGAAGGTGCCGGGCCGCTCCTCGGCGAGGGTGCGGTAGAGGCCGATCGGGGTGAGACCGTCCGCGAGGAGCCTGCGGGTGACCGGGATGACCCGGGTGTCGACGGCGAGCTTGCGGAAGGCTTCGAGATCCATGACGGGCGGCACCTTCTTGAGTTCTTCGAGTGGACTGGGGTCAGGAGAGCGGGAGCACGTCGGCGTCGAAGCAGGTGCGGTCGCCGGTGTGGCAGGCCGCGCCGCTCTGGTCGACCCTGACCAGCAGGGTGTCGCCGTCGCAGTCCAGGGCCACCGACTTGACCGCCTGGACGTGGCCCGAGGTGTCGCCCTTCACCCAGTACTCACGGCGGCTGCGGCTCCAGTAGGTGCAGCGGCCCGTGGTGAGGGTGCGGTGCAGCGCCTCGTCGTCCATCCACCCGAGCATCAGCACCTCGCCGGTGTCGTACTGCTGGGCGATGGCCGGGACCAGCCCGTCCTCGGAGCGCTTGAGCCGCGCGGCGATCTCGGGGGCGAGGGCGGTGCTGCCGGGAGCGGCGGGTGTGGTGGACATGCGCCCCATTGTGTCAGCCCGCCCCGCCGCACCCGCCGCACCCGCCTCGCTCCCCCGCCGGAGCCGCTACGGGTGCAGCTGCCCGGTGAGCTTGGGGCCGCCCTGCTTGTTGCTGGCGGCCAGGGTGCAGGTGTAGTCGCGCCAGCCCTGCTGGTAGTTGGCCATCGCCGGGCCGAACTGGCGGCCGTAGTAGGTCTTTCCATCGCCCTGGCGGGCCTTGGCGGCGGCTTCGACCTCCTTGCAGCCGTCGCGCATGGCGAGCGCCAGCGGGATGTCGCCGGTGATCCCGTCCGCGAGCTTGAGGTCGGCGATCACCTCGCCGTCGTGGTCCCCGGCGCAGGGACGCTCCTCGGGCTTGGTGATCACCGGGCTCAGCTGCGGGTGGTCGAAGCAGGCGCCGACCGGGAAGAACGCGTACGGCGGCTGCGGCGTGGGCGTAGGGGTGGGTGTCGGCGTCTGGGTGGCCGTGGGAGTCGGCGTGGGCGGCGGCGGCGCGGCGGCCGGCTTCTTGTCGTC
The DNA here is from genome assembly GCF_042789775.1 of Kitasatospora sp. NPDC056800. Classification (NCBI taxonomy): domain Bacteria; kingdom Bacillati; phylum Actinomycetota; class Actinomycetes; order Kitasatosporales; family Streptomycetaceae; genus Kitasatospora; species Kitasatospora sp. NPDC056800. The sequence goes on from NZ_JBHUAL010000282.1 coordinate 8,082, forward strand.
CGGCCACAGCACCGCGGTGGCCACCACCGCGAGCAGGACGACCAGCACGGCGGCAACGGTGAGGACCAGGCCGCGGGACGGGCGGGAGCCGACTGCGGACGGCGGCTGCTCGGAGGTCATGGCCACGAGGATGGCCCACCCGACCCCCACCTGGCAGCCGCTTCGCCAAACTCGCCCCGTACGGGCGGCCGGAGGCAACGCCGCAGGACATCATCCCAGAAACAAAAGAAACTTAAATACAAATGGAGAAATAGCCACCACACCTCGACACCACCAGAAGAAGATGGCCACTCGCAGGGCAAAGAATATTACATCATTTATCCCTTGAGGAAATAATCAGTGGAACACAGGACGAACCGCATGACGAAAAATCAGGTGCGGGCCTCTCGGTATGCCGAGAGGCCCGCACCCATCATGAACGAGAGGGACTCACTCGCGCTCCACGATCGAGTAGGTATTCGAATCTCACCAGGCGCCGCGGACGAAGACGTGGTCACGGATTCGCCCGCCCTCGGCCATCCCGGCCCGAAGCAGGTCCGCATGGGAGGCCTCGTTGAGCGGTGAGCGGGGTTCGAAGCTGGGATACCGGTGACCTCGGGGCGCCGTAGATCGCCAGGAGGACATCGGTGCCCTCGGATTCGGCTTCGCGCACTATCAAGGAAACGACCACGGTTGTCCGACCGGCCTGTCATGCTTCCCGCATGGTCGGCAAGAGCAAAAGGCAACAAGGGCAGAGCTGTCCCACCACGGCCGCGCAGCAGATCGAAGCGAGTAGCGAAAGCGCCGAGGCCCTGTGGGCGACGACGCGCTCGGGCGCGCGCGCCGGCCGCGGGTTCCACTATCAGGATGCCGTTGGAGCGTGGCTGTGTGGCCGTATTCTGTCCGGAGCCCTCGACGCTGATCACATCGTTCCAGAAGGGCTGGAAGACCTCTCATGTGATGGCCCGGCCCCTTTGCACGTCCAGGTCAAGTCCCGGCAGGAGCGGATCGGTGATTTCACCGTTCCTGAGGTAGCCGAGCATCTCCTCGCCATGGCCCGGGCGCACACGAAGCGTGACCACGCAGGGGTGTCTGGCCGGGCCCTCCTTGTGCTCGAACGACCAGTGGAAGGCGAGTCGTTCACCCACTGGGGCCGGCTTTTGAGTGAACTCCCACAAGACCACCGATTGCTGAAGGCGCTCAGAACGAAGGCGACGAAGGCAGGTCTGAACAGTGGGGAGCTCGAAACGTGGTGCGAGGCTGTCAGCCTCTATGTTCTGCCATGGGGCCTCGCCGCAGAGGGCACTCGTAGTGCCGTGGTGCAGCGGCTCGGTTTGCTGCCTGTAGCAGCAGAGGCTGCCGTGTTGGCCCTGCGCAGCGCCGTGGCCGGCTGTGCCGACGCCAACGCCGAGACAGACCTTTCGGGTGCAGCCGGGCTGAGTCGAACGGGCATTGATCGGATCGTGACCGAGGTCGCTGCAACCATTGACCATGCTTCGCTGGAAGAGGCACTGACCGCAGGCATCTGTGAACCGGTGGACTTCGATCGACCGCTTCACGCGGCCGGTTTCTACGAAGGCATCGACGTCCAGCCCGGCCACATCGCTGCCGGGCTGCCAGCTCCCAGGCCGGTGTTGGCCGGGCAGATCGTGGATGCGATCAATCGCGGTCAGAGCGTTCTCGTTACCGGCCCCTCCGGCGTCGGTAAGTCCACCGTGATGTGGACGGCCGCCTATGCGACGAGACATGTGCTCTGGTACCGGATTCGGCGGCTCCGAACCGAGGACATCGCACCGTTGGTACGACTGGCCGGGGCGCTGAAACCCTCGACCCGGTCTCCGGTTGGCTTCGTGGTGGACGGCATCGGGATCGGT
>NZ_JBHUAL010000283.1:0-9881 GCF_042789775.1 Kitasatospora sp. NPDC056800
GCCGATGGGCCCCGCGGCGGCCACGGGGGTGGTGTCAGACCAGGCGGTGCGCCCGGAGGTCGGCCACGTACTTGGTGATCAGGTCCGGTGACAGCCGGGGGATGTCGCCCTCGTCGTCGAGCGCGGCGGCCCGGACCGCCGCCCGGAACCGGTCCGCCGGCAGGGCGGATCCGGCGACCGGCTGGGCCGGCTCGGCGAAGGCGTGCAGCAGCGGGAGCAGCGAGTGCTGCCGCCGGCGGTCGGGCAGGCCGTGCAGGGCGGTCTCGAAGCGTTCGATCCACTCGGCGTGGTCCTGGACGCGGGTCAGCGGGTGTCCGGCCGCCGTCAGCCAGTCGACGACGGTGTCGAGCGAGATGCCGTCGTCGTGCGGGTTGACCACGTTGTACGTCCGGTAGCCCTCCCGTGCGTCGTCGCCGAGCGCGGTGACGGCCCGCGCGGTGAAGTCCACCGGGAGCGCGTCGTAGTGCGCGCGGCCGTCGCCGGTGCCCCGGGCGTAGAAGCTGCCGGGTGCGACGCCCGTCGCCAGCAGGCTCAGCACGAGGCGGGTGAAGACGTCCGGGACGTTGAGCTGACCGCGGTAGCGCGGGTGCGCGAGGATCATGTTCGAGCGGAAGACGGCGACCGGCAGGCCGAACCTCTCGTGGGCCTCGCGCAGCAGCACCTCGCCGGCCCACTTGCTGGCCGCGTAGCCGTCGGCGTAGTCACCGTCGAGGTCACGTACCCCGCCGGCGGTGCGGATGTCCGCCCACTCGTCGGCGGCCGCCGCGTTCCCGAAGACGACGGCGACCGTCGACAGGTAGGTGAACCGCTTGGTCCGGGAGGTGACCGCGAGCCTGATCAGCTCGGCCGTTCCCAGCACGTTGGGGCCGAACAGCTGGCCGTAGGGCAGGACGTGGTTGACCTGTGCCGCCGGGTGGACGATCAGGTCCACGGTGTCGGCCAGCCGCTGCCAGGTCTCCTCGTCGAGCCCGAGACGCGGCTCCCCGATGTCCCCGGCGACCACCTGGAGGTGCCGGGCGGCGGCCGCGCGGTAGCGCTCCACGAGGTCCGGGTCGCCGCTGTCGAAGGCCGCGTCGAGCCGGGCCCGGGCCTCCTCGGTGGAGGATCCGCGGACCACGCACACCAGCGTGCCGCCGCGCTCCGCCACGCGCTCCAGCCATTCGAGGCACAGGAAGCGGCCCAGGTAGCCGTTGGCGCCGGTCAGCAGGACGGTCCGGGCCTCGGGCAGTGGCCCGGCCGGCCTCCGCCCTTCGGCCTGCTCGACGGTCCGCGGGTCGAGGAACGCCTCCAGCCGCAGTTGGGCCGCGTCGAGCCGCGTCGCGTCCGGGCCGTGGACGCTGTCGGCGGTGGGGCGGCGGTGGTCCGCCGCGAGCGCCCGCTCGACGTGATCGGCCACCTGCCGCAGCGAGTTGACCGGGTTGACGATCACGTCGACCGGGACGTCGACGTGGAAGATCTCCTTCATCAGCTGGGAGAAGGACAGCGCCGTGAGGCTGTCGCCGCCGAGTTCGAGGAAGCGCGTGTCGGGCTCCACGACACCCTCGTCCAGCCCCAGGAGCGCCTGCGCGGCCCGGAGCACGGTCGCCGGCGGCGGCTGGTCGGTGCCGGCCTGGCGCAGCGTCCGGAGCTCCTCGGCCTCGCGGTCGGACAGCTCGGTGTACAGCGCTTCGAGACGCTCGCCGTACCGCTTCGTCAGGGCCGGCCGCAACGGCTTGCGCACCCCGGAGAGCAGCCCGTTCTCCTGGGTGAACGGCTCGGTCTCGACGAGCAGGTCCCGGGGGATCTCGTAGGAGTTCAGCCCCGCCCCGGCGGCGATCTCCCGCAGGGACTCCCGCAGGACCGCCCTGAGGCGCCGGGCGTCCCCGTCGACGCGGTCGAGGGCGTCCCGGGTCGGCACGACGACCGCGAGCAGGTAGGCGCGGGCGCCGCTGCCGTACAGGAAGACCTGCCGGACGGCCGGGCTGCCGGTGAAGAGCGCCTCCAGGCGGGAGACGGCGACGAACTCGCCCTGGGACAGCTTGATGACGTTGGAGCGGCGGTCGACGTACCGCAGTTCGTCGGGGCCGAGCCGGGCCATGATGTCGCCCGTGTGGTAGAAGCCGTCCTCGTCGAAGACCTCGGAGGTGGCGTCCGGGCGCCGGAAGTACCCGGGGACGAGCCGCTCGGACCTGATCAGCAGTTCGCCCCTGGGGTACGGCGTGTCGGTGCCGAAGTATCCCAGCTCGGGCACGTCGACCAGCTTGTGGTCGGTCACCGGCGGGCGCTGCACCCGGCCGTCGAGGAAGACGACCCCGCCCTCCGTCGACCCGTAGCCGTCGATCAGCCTGACCTGGAAGCAGTCCTCGACGAAGGCCGTGGTCTCGGCGCTCGGCGGGGCCGAGGCGCTGACGGCCGACAGGAGGCGGCCGCCCATGACCTCCTCCCGCAGCTCCTCCATCACCTGCCCGGCGCTCACCTGCTCGGCCGCGTCGCCGCCGGTCCCGGCCCGGCGGGACAGCTCCGCCCGGTAGTGCTGGAGGAGCAGGTCGGAGATGCGGGGCACCATGAGCAGCTCGGTGGGACGGACCAGGGAGAGGTCCTCGAGGAGCGTCGACAGGTCACTGGACGCCGCGAAACAGGCGAGGCCCCCCTTGGCGAGCGTCCCGAACAGCGCGCCCCTGCCCATCACGTGGCTCAACGGCAGGAAGTTGAGCACGATGGCGGGCCGCACCGGCCGGCCGGGCACGTAGTCGAGCCAGAAGCTCCGGACCAGACGCTCGGTGTACACGGCCCCCTTGGGGGTGCCGGTGCTTCCCGAGGTGTAGATCAGCGAGCTCAGCGTGTCGGGCGCCGACCCGTCGGGGACCCGGGGGAGCGGCGGCAGCGCCCTTCCCCGCTCGACGGTCGACGCCAGCGTGTCCAGGGCCACCCCGCGGCCCAGCGCCGCGAGCCGGGTGCGCGCGGACTCCAGCTCCTCCTGGTGGGCGGTGGCCTCGGGCCGGTGGCCGATGACCACGATCCTGCCCAACGAGGCGGCGTTCGCCACGAGTTCGAGCGCGACGTCCAGCTGGTCGACGTCCACCACGAGCAGGCGCGGTCCGGCCTGCTCGACGACGGGGGCCAGGTGCGCCGCCGAGGCCCCCGACTGCAGCGGGACGGACACCGCGCCGGAGCGGACGCAGGCCAGGTCCGCCACGGCGTACTGGGCGCTCGTGGGCCCGAGGAGGGCGACGAAGTCGCCGGGGCCCAGCGGATGTTCGGGGTGGTGGCGCCACTCGGAGGCCACCGCGCCCACCCGCTCCCGGAGTTCGCCGTAGGTGAGCGTGTCGAACCGCGGCAGGAGGCGCAGCGTGGTGCGGCCCGTCTCCGGGTCGGTGACCGGCTCGGTGGCGCGCTCGCCCAGGGCGGGGCGGTCGGCGTACGCCTCCAGCACGGTGGCCACCAGTTCGGCGAGCGGCAGGTCGGGGCGGCGGATCGCCTCGGTGACGGCGTCCAGGGGCGCGGTGTCACGGAACTGAGGGTCGGTCGCGTACAGGTGGGCGCTTCGTCGGTCGGTACGCGCGTCGAGTTCGTCGGCGGGGAGGTGCGAGAGGGACACGAATGATCTCCTATGCGGCCGAGAAAATCCTGTTCAGGTGGACGGTGGTGCCGTTCGTACGGGGTGATCGGATCAGTCGGGAGGGCTGCGGGCTCAACGCTCCTCGGCCGCACGCGCGTCGGCGATCTCGTGGTCGCGGGTGAGCCGGACGATCGCGGCGGCGGCCTCGCGGGCGCCGCCCTCGTCCCGGGTCTCGATCGCGTCGACGAGCCGCCGGTGCAGGCCCCCGTGCTCCTCGGCGTGGGCGGCGTTCCAGGTCGGGCCCCCCAGGTGCGAGGTGAGCGCCGTGCCGAGGTAGTCGTACACCTCGATCAGCAGGGCGTTCCCGCTCGCCCGGACGACGGACCGGTGGAAGAGCGCGTCGACGTCCGTGGCCGCGGACGCGTCCTCGCCGGCGGCGGCCGCCTCGGCGTCGGCCAGCAGCTCCCGCAGCTGCCGCACCTGCCCCTCGCTGCGGCGCAGGGCCGCGGCGCCCGAGGCGTACTCCTCCAGAACGGTCCGCAGCTCCAGCACGTCGTCCCGCTTCGCGGAGCCCGCCCGCCGCACCATCACCGACTGGAGCTCGCTGGAGGAGCGCACATAGGTGCCGTCACCGGCTCTGGGCTCCAGCAGGCCGAGGTGCACCAGCGCACCGATCGCCTCCCGCAGCGTGCTGCGCCCGACCCCGAGCTCCTCGACGAGGGCCTGCTCCGGCGGGATCCGCGTCCCGACCGGCCAGCCCCCCGTCTCGATGTGCGAGCGGAGGCTCTCCACGAGCTGGGCGGACAGGCTGGCCGTGCGCCGCGGTGCGCTGATGCGTGTCATGGGAGGACCATATACAAACATCAGACATTTGAACATCGTCTCTTCGGCCCGGGGCCCGGGCATGGAGCGTCACTCCTGGTAGCAGCACCCGCCGTACTCGTCGCAGTCGTACTCGATCCCGCCGTCGGAGCTGTGGGTGCGGCTCAGCTTCCGGTCGTCCACGGGGCAGATCGGGACGAAGGACGGATTGACCTGGAGGAAAGTCGAGTCCTTCAGGGAGAATACGGAATTGACGACGTCGAGGCCGTGTTCGCGGATCCCCTGCTGAATGAAGTCGAATGCGTCGTAGACATGGCCGCAGCCGCACGTGATCGGGGTGCACCTGAAATTCTTCACCCTGACGCCCAGCTCCACCCTGATCCTTTCGGTTTCCTCGGGGGATATCGGACGGAGTCCTGTGCGGCGGATCCGCTCCGGAGTCCAGAACCGCTCCTTGACGAGCGCGGCCTGGGCGCGGGTCAGGTAGAACGAGGCCGTGGTGCCACTCGTGATCGTGGCGAGGACGATGTCCGCGACGGCGTCGTCGTTCGCTGAGGTCACCACCTTTCCGGTGGCGACCATTCTGTCGATTTCCGCCAGCAGCTTCATGGTGTCCACTTCCTTGTTGTCAGTATGCGACCTCCCGCGAGTGCTCACAACCACCAGGAGAATTACCGGCCGGCCGGTAAACGGGTTGCGGAAGTCCTGGGCGGGGTGTCAGATTCCGGCTATGACGATTGTGCTGGGAACGCCGACCGCGGGCGGGGTGCGCGAAGCCATGGGCGCGCTGCGGGAGTGGCAGGACGACGGAGCGCCGATGCAGCTGCACGCGGGGGACATCGGCTGGAACTGTCGGTTCGGCACAGCTGAGACGGCCGCGGTGGTGCGGGCCTGCTGCTCCACGACCTGCTGACCGAGGAGGGCTGGGGCGTCGACGAGCCGTGGACGCCGCTGTTCCGCGACCTCGCGCAGGTGACGGTCTGGTCGGCCGGCCCGGGGAGGCCGGGGCTGGTCGAGCCGATGGGCGTCCACGAGGACCACCGCGGTCGCGGCTACGGCCGGGCGATCACCCTCGCCGGGGCGGCCGCGCTGCGGGAGCTGGGCTCGTCGAGCGTTCGCGTGTGCACACCGAGCTCCAACGTCGGCGGCGTCGCCACGTACCGGGCGGCCGGGTTCGAGGCGCGGCCGGAGATCGGCGACCGGATCCGCAAGGCCTGACACCGCTACGGCCCGGGCCCTCCGGCCCAGGCCGTCGGCCGTCGGCCCGCCCGACGAGCCGGCCGGGCGCGCCCTCGTCCTGCCGACACCACCGGTTTCCGGGCGTGGGCCGGTTCAGCGGTCCGCCGCGGCCTGCCGCAGGGCGCGGTGGCTGGGGGAGCCCTCGGCCGCGGTCAGGACGACGAGTTCGAGATTGTGGGTGCCGGGGACGACGTAGGCGGTGTAGTCCAGGTCGAGCCGGCCGGCCCGGGGGTGGTGGAAGCCGTGGCTGCCGGTGGCCGGGCCGCGGACGTCGTGTTCCTCCCAGAAGGCGGCGAACCGGCTGCTGCGCGCCGTCAGTTCGGCCACGAGGCGGTTGCCGCGTTCGTTGTGGGGGTCGGCGGCCAGGGCGTGGCGCAGGCGGTGGACGTTGCCGCGTGCCGTCTTCTCCCAGTCGGTGAGGAGCCGGGGTGCCCGGGGGTCGCAGAAGACGAACCAGGCGAAGTTGCGCTGCTCGGGCCGGAGTTCGGCGTAGTCGAGGAGCAGCCAGGCCTCGGCGTCGTTCCAGGCGAGGATGTCGCGCATGGGGGTGACCACATGGGCGGGCCACGGGGTGATCGAGGCGAGGAGCCGCAGGGTCGCCTCCGGCACGTCCGGGGCCACGGCGGCGGGGCCCGCCTGGTGGACGGGGTTTCCGGTGGCGAGGCGGTGGAGGTGGCGGCGGGCGTCGGCGTCGAGCTGCAGGGCGGTGGCGAGGGCGTCCAGGACCTCGGGGGAGGGGCGGCGCTGACGGCCCTGTTCGAGCCGGGTGTAGTACTCGGGGCTGATGCCGGACAGGGTGGCGACCTCGGCTCTGCGCAGTCCGTTCAGCCGCCGGGTGCTGGTGCGGGGCAGGCCGGCGGCCTCCGGGGTCAGTCGGGCCCGGCGGGTGCGCAGGAAGTGGGCCAGTTCGGGGAGTGCCGCTGATGGTGCCATGCGGCGAGTATCGGTCGCCTGGCGGCGCGGGGGGTAGCCCTGTCAGGGCCACCCCCGGCGGGGCCTGCCCGCGGCGGTGTCTCGTCGCGGTGCGCGCGGCGGCGCAGAGTGGCTGCCGGGGGCGCCGCGCGACGCGGGTGGCCCTGGTCGCCGACGGGCCGGTTCCGGTGTGTCGGCGCGTTCGCGCGTCCGTCGTTCCCGGTGCGCGTCCTTCGTCCTTGGAGTCCGTCCATGCCCGCACGTCCCGGCGAACCGTTCTCGCCTGCCCCGCCCATGCCCGTACGGCCCGGGGGACCGGAGTCCGCCGGCCCGGGGCCCGATGCCCCGCCGTCCGTCCGGTACGCGCCCCTGGCGGTGCTGAGCGCGGCGGCGGGCCTGGACGCCGGTGGTGTCGCCGTCCTCAACAGCGCCCTGCCCTCGGTGGGCGCGCGGTTCGGCACTTCGGCGCAGAACCTGTCCTGGGCGGTGACCGGCTACGCGCTCGCGTTCGCGGGGCTGCTGCTGTGCGGCGGGGCGATGGCGGACCGGCTGCGGCGTCGGCGGGTGCTGGTCGGGGGCCTGGTGACGGTTGCGGCGGGCGCCGCGCTGGGGTTCGCGGCGCCCGCGTTCTGGGCGGTCGTGGTGGGGCGCGTGCTGCAGGGCGCGGGGGCGGCGATCACCATGCCGGCGGCCACGGCCCTGCTGACCTCGGTCTATGCCGACGGGCCGATGCGTTCGCGCGCGCTGGGCGTGTTCTCCGCCGCGCAGGCGGGCTGCTACGGGGCCGGTCTGGTCCTCGGCGGCGTGGTCACCGGCGCCTTCGGCTGGCGCTGGGTGTTCGCGCTGCAGGCCCTGGCGGCGGCGGTCACCGCCGTGGCCGCGGTGCGGTGGCTGCCACCGGGTGAGCGGCACCGCCGGGGCTCCCTGGACGTGACGGGGGCCGGGGCGCTGGTGGCGGCGATCGCCCTGACCGTCTTCAGCGCGGACCTGGCCTCCCGCCCCGGCGGCGGCCCGCTCGCGGGCGCGCTGCTGGCGGCCGCCGTGGCCGGGGGTTGGCTGTGGTGGCGCCGCGGGCGCACCCGGGGCGGGGACGCGGTCCTGCTGGACCGGGACCTTCTGCGGACGCCCGGCGTGCGGACCGCGGCGGTGGTGGCCGGCGCGTTCTACTTCTGCGTCACCGGGTCGCTGTTCCTGCTGCCGCTCTACCTCCAGCAGGTGCGCGGCATGCCGCCGGCCGTCTCGGGCCTCGCGGTCCTCCCCGTCAGCCTGGCCGTGGCCGCGGCCGCCCTGGTCTCCGGGCGGCTGATGAGGACCCGCGGACCGCGCCCGCTGCTGGCCGCGGGCCTGCTGCTCACCGCCGGCGGCGTGCTGCTGTGGTGCGCGGCGGGGGAGCACAGCCCGTACCTCGGGCCGGTGCTGGCCGGCCTGGTCGTCACCGGCATCGGGCAGGGCCTGGCCTTCCCCGCCATCACCGTCACCGGTCTGCGCGAGGTGCCGGACCAGGCCCACGGCACCGCCTCGGCGGTCACGGCCACCGCCCTGCAGATCGGCAGCGGCATCGGCCCCACCGTCCTCGCCGGCATCGCCCAGAGCGTCGGCGCGGCGGGCCACGGCGAGCTGTCCCTGGGCGGCCATCACCTCGCCTACGCGGCGGCGGCCCTACTCCTGCTGCTCGTCGGCCTCCCGGCCACGGCCCGTCTCGGCAGGCGGGGCGGCTGACGGCGCCACGGTGCCGGGCGCCGAGTGCCGGGTGAACCCGAGGGGAAGGCCCCGCCCCAGCGCGGTGAAGTCTCGGTGGCCGTGACCCGGGATTTGCATGAACCAGTCAACAGGGCTGTCCGTCAGTGTTATGTTACCCGGCGGTTCGAGAGTCCGTGCGATGACTCCGAGCTGTGCGTCCCGCCACAAGTCACCACTGCCCCAGCACCGTTGACCCCGAAGGGACCCTCCACGTGACCGTGCGCAAGCTGACGCTGTCAGCCGCGGCGACAACCACCGTGCTCCTCCTCTGCGGCGCCGCCCTCACCGGGGCGGCGGCCTCACCGGCCGCCGCGAGCACCACCGTGACCACCTCGACGACCGCGCCCTCGACCACCGCGCCGACCGCGCCGACCGACCCGTCCGCCTCGTCCGCCGACCCGAGCACGTCGGCGACGCTGGCGCCCCCGACGTCCGGCACGGCCGCGGCCACGGTGGCGGCCCCGGCGCAGGGCAGCGCGCCGGCGACCGCCACCACCGCTCCCGTCCTCGCGCTCTCCTCCTTCGACCCGGGCAGCGGCACCGCCGTGCTCGCACCGGCCACCGCCGGTCCGCAGTCGCTGTCCGCCCAGGCCACGGCCGCTGACGCCGCGTCCGCCGTCCAGCCCGGGCAGCTGATCGACAGCCCGCCCACCCCGGCGGCCCCGCACGGCGCGCTGGTCGCCGTCACCGGTGTGCAGTCGACCGCCGACGGGAAGGTGGCCGTCACCACCCGCCCGGCCACCCTCCCCGAACTGCTCGGCGGCACCAGCACCAACCTGCGCAGCGCCGTCAGCCCGAGCAGCTTCGAGGTCCACCCGCAGATCGGCGGCGTCAAGGTCGTCACCGACTTCGGAGCGACCTCCGGCCAGGGCTCGGTCTCCGGCAGCCTGGGGCTGAGCGCCGACGCCACCGTCCCGCTGCCCGACGGCAGTTCGGCGAAGCTGTCCGGCTCGGTCTCGCTCCACCCGGCGATCGACTTCTCCTACCAGGGCGGCCTCGGCCTCATCGACCCCCAGCAGGCCCGGGTCGGCTTCACCCTGGGCGCGCACGCGGACTGGCGGGTCAGCGCGAACCTCTCCGCGAGCACCGGGCCGGTCCGGATCCCGCTCGCCACGTACAGCGCCAGCCCCGTGGTGATGGTGGGCCCGCTGCCCGTCGTGATCAACCTGGCCTTCACCCTCTCCGCCGACGTCAGCGCCGACGGCACCGTCACCCTCGACGCCGAGCAGGCGTACGACGGCCAGTGGGGCGTCCACTCCGACTACGTCAAGGGCCCGGGCTGGACCACCACCACCGACCCCGGGAACTCCACCGTCTCCCCGCTGCGCCTCGACCTGAGGGGCTCCGCCTCGGCGAAGGCCGGCCTGCTCGCCGAAGGCTCGATCGCCCTGTACGACACGGTCGGCGTGAAGGCCTCCATCGAGCCGTACCTGCGGGCCGCCGTCAACGGCTCCGTCGTCCTCGACGGCACCAGCACCACGCCGACCGTCAACGGCACGGCCGCCCTCTACGGCGGACTCGACATCAACGGGGCGCTGATGGCCCGGCTCGCCATCCTCGGCACCCCGATCCTCGAGGCCGACCTGCCCTTCCTCGCCTTCCACCGCGAATGGCCGCTCGTCTCGGTGGG
>NZ_JBHUAL010000284.1:0-9679 GCF_042789775.1 Kitasatospora sp. NPDC056800
GCCCCCGGCGGGGCGGGCGGGGTGGTGGGCGTCCTCACGCGGCCGTCGCGGACTTCGTCCCGGCGGCGTCCGCGCGCCCGGGGCGCGGGGTGCGCAGGGTGGCCGCCGCGAGCAGGCCCCCGGCCACCGCGATCGCCGCGGCGCCGAGGAAGGCAGCGGAGAAGCCCGAGGTCAGACCCTGGACGGTGGCGTCCGGGGTCCGGGCGCCGGCCAGTGCGGTCATCGCGGCCAGGCCGAGCGCCGAGCCCACCTGGTAGCCGGTGTTGACGATGCCGGAGGCGAGGCCGCCGTCCTCCGGGGGCGCGCTGGAGATCGCGGTGCCGAGGGAGGGGATGAAGGCGAGCGCCATGCCGGTCGCGGCGAGCAGGGAGGCGGGCAGCACGTCGGTCCAGAAGTTGCCGTCCGGGCGGGCCAGCGAGAGCCCGGCCAGGCCGGCGCCGAGGGCGAGCATGCCGGTGACGACCAGTGCCTTGGGGCCGAAGCGGGCGATCAGCCGGGGCGCCAGGGTGATCATGATGCCCATGATGGCGACGGTCATCGGCAGCAGGGCCGCGCCGCTGGCGAAGGCGCCGAGGTGGAGGACCTGCTGGAGGTAGAGGTTCAGGAAGAACCACATCGGCACCCAGGCCGCGGCCAGCAGGAACTGGGCGAGGTTGGCGGCGCCGAGGTTCGGCACCCGGAAGATGCCCAGCCGCATCAGCGGCTCGCGGCGCCTGCCCTGGACGACCAGGAAGGCGGCCAGCAGCACGGCCGCGCCGGCCAGGGTCAGCAGGGTCGACGCGGAGGCCCAACCCGCCTCCGGGGCACGGACGACGGCGTACACGGCGGCGGCCAGTCCGGCGGTGACGGTGAGCGCGCCGACGAGGTCGATGCCGCCGCGGCGCCGGGGCGCGGAGGGCATCAGCGCGGGAGTGGCGAGCAGCGCGACCACGGCCACCGGGATGTTGATGTAGAACACCCAGGGCCAGCTGACGTACTGGGTGATCAGGCCGCCGAGGAAGACGCCCGCGGTGCCGCCGGCCGGGGCCGCCGCGCCGTACAGGGCGAAGGCCTTGGTCAGTTCCTTCGGGTTCCCGCCGAAGAGCGTCATCAGCAGGGTGAGCGCCGAGGGGGCGATGAGGGCGGCGCCGAGGCCCTGGACGCCGCGGCCGGCCAGCTCGGTGGGCACGTTCCCGGCGAGGCCGGCGAGCAGTGAGCCCGCGCCGAGGACCGCCCAGCCGGCGCTGAACAGGCGGCGGGCGCCGAGCAGGTCGGAGAGCCGTCCGCCGAGCAGGAGCAGGCCGCCGAAGGCGACCACGTACGCGTTGAACACCCAGGACAGGTCCTCCTGACCGAAGCCGAGGGCGTCCTTCATCCTGGGCAGGGCCACCCCGATGATCGAGGTGTCCATGATCACCACGAACTGCGCGGCGGCGATCAGCGCCAGTGCGCGCCACCTCCGGGGGTCGGGCCCGGTGCTGTCGGTTGCCATCTCTTACTCCCTGTCTGTGAGGGGTATCGGCCGGGGGCGGTGCCTCGCGGCGATCGCCGAGGATCGCCAACTCGCAGGACGGGCACGGTGGATGTGCCGGTCGACGACCCCGGTGAGGACGACCGAGAACATACCCTAGGGGGGTAGGGTTTAGTCAACGGAGCCGGGGCGGCGGGGAACGGGGCCCGGCGGCGGGAGGCAGCCCGCGAGGGCGGGGAATCCGGCGTCCACCGGCGGGGTTTCACCAGGCGTCAGCACCCGCCTCGTGAAAGGCCTTCCGTGCGCGCCATCCAGATCGACCGTTTCGGCACCCCCGAGGTCCTCGACCTCGTCGAGACCCCCCGGCCCGCGCCCGGCCCCGGGGAGGTGTTGGTCCGGACCGTCGCGAGCGGCATCAACCCCGTCGACGACAAGACCCGGGAGGGGGCCATCGGCGAGGGCACTCCCCCGCTGCCGACGACGCTCGGCTGGGACCTGGCCGGCGTCGTGGTCGACGGCGGCGACAGCCCGCTGGAGGCGGGGGAACGGGTCATCGCCATGTCCCACCAGCTCGGCACCACCCGCGGCACCTGGGCCGACCTGGTCGTCCTCCCCGCGGCGGCGGTGGCCGTCGCGCCGCGGGCGGTCAGCCTGGTCGAGGCCGCCACGCTGCCGCTGCCCGGGCTGACGGCCCTGCAGACGCTGGACTGGCTGGCGGTGTCCGCCGGCGAGCGGCTGCTGATCGCCGGTGCCGCCGGCGCGGTCGGCGGGCTCGCCCTGCAGATAGCCCGGGCGCGGGGCGTCGAGGTCGACGCCCTGGTCTCCCGGGACGCCCAGGCCGGCTTCGCCCGCGAGCACGGCGCGGGGCTCGTCTCCACCGACCCCGCCGCCTTCCGGGGCGGCGGCTACCACGCCGTCTTCGACACCTTCGGGGCCTTCGTCACCGACGCGGTCGCGGACGGCGGCCGCTACGCCTCGATCGCCACCCAGGCCGGCCCCGTCCCGGACCTCTCCGCCCGGGGCGTGCGCACCACCGTCCACCAGGTGCGCGAGGACGGCGCCGGGCTGGCCGAGTTGGCCCGGCTCGTCGACGCCGGCGCCCTGCGGCCTCGGGTGCACGCCACGTACGGGCTCCAGGAGATCCGGGCCGCGCACGAGCGGTTCCGCGAGGGCGGCCTGGCCGGGAAGATCGTCGTGACGTTCTGACCGCCGCCCTCGGCCGCCTCACCCGCGAGCGGCCCTCGGCCGCGCCGCGCCCACCGCACCGGGGCCCTCGTGGAGGAACCCGGCGAAGGTGGGCCGGCACCGGACTACCGGACTGGCGGCGGGAGTTCGCCGACGCGGTCGGCGGCGGCCCGGGCGAGGACCGCGGAGGTGCCGACCACCGTCCCGGCCGGGCCCGCCTCGCCGTCCTCGGCGAGGACCGTGCGCTCGCCGAGGAACGCGTACGTGCTCCGGTCGAAGACCCACTGCGTCTGCCGCCCGTACGCCGTACGGGCCACGGCGACGCCCTCGCGTCCGGCGGCGTCGACGGCCGAGGCGACCACCGTGACCCCGGGGATCCGCTCGGCCGCCCGGTAGAGCGCGGCGCCGACCTGCGGCGGCGCCCAGGTCTCGGCCAGCAGGTCGCCGATCGCCGTGAACGCCCGCTGGTCCGGGTCCTGGCCCTGGCCCCGGGTCTGCTCCCTGACCAGCCGCAGCAGGGCGTCCGGGTCGGTGGGCAGCGCGGCGACGAAGGCGTGGGTCGGTTCGCCGACCGACGGACCGCCTCCCCCGCCGAACGCCTCGGGCCGGGCCGTCGCCCCCGGCTGGTCGAGGTGGAGGACCGGCCCGTCCTCGCCGAGCCGGGTGTCCGGCCCGCCCTCCTCGCGCAGCAGGCCGGGGCGGCTGCCGTCGGCGGACAGCCACACCTGCCGGGTGTGCGCGGGCGCCATCGTCACGGGGCCGCCGCCCGCGCTCTGCGCTGCGTAGGCGACCCTGCTCTCGATGTAGACGAACTGGTCGGCGCGGACCGCCGGTTGCTCCGATCCGGCGGCGGCGAGGGCGATGCGGTCGAGCAGCCGTACGGCTTCGGAGCCGCCGGTCGCACCGCCTCCCGCCACCGCCGCGTGGTCGCGCCCGGGCGTCCCTACGCCCCCGCGGTCCGACGCCACGACGCCGACCACCGCCAGGGCGCAGGCGAGCGCCGGCACCGCGATCCGGAAGCGGGCCGAACGCCTGGCCGGACGCCGGAGCGGGGCTCGCGGAGCGGGGCGGCCCTGCGGCTCGGCGGCCTGGCGCAACAGCGCTTCCCTCAACAGCAGTTGGCGGTCCGCGTCCAGGTCGGGCACCGCCGGCGGGGGCAGCAGCCCGGCGAGTTCGCGGCGCTCCGACTCCTCGGACGCCGGGCGCTGCGCGGCGCGCCGCGGGGTGGCGTTCATCCGTGGCTCTCCTGGGTCGACGGCCGGAGCGCGGGGAGGCGGCCCGGTACGGGCAGGGCGGGGGCGGCGGCACGGGCCCTGGCTTCGGCCTTCGCCTTCACCTTCGCCTCCGCCCTGGCCTCGGCCTCGGTGAGTTCGCGCAGCCGGGCCCGCGCCCGGGACAGCCGCGAGCGGACGGTCCCGACCGGCGTGCCGAGCGCCTCGGCCGCGCTCGCGTAGTCCAGTCCGGCCCACACCACCAGCGTGAAGACCTCCCGGTCGCGCCGCCGGAGCCGGGCGAGCGCCCGGCGCGCGGCCCGCAGCTCCTCGACGTCCGCGAGGTGCGCGACCAGGTCGTCGGAGAAGTCCGGGACGGCGCCGCGCTCCGGGATCCGGGCGAGCGCGAGGTCGCGGCGCCGCCGGGCGCGGGCGTTGCGGCGCATGACGTTGGTCGCGATCCCCAGCAGCCACGGGCGCAGGCCGTCGCCGTCGGGGTGCAGCCGCTCCCGGCCCCGCCACGCCTCCAGGAAGGTCGTCGAGACGACGTCCTCGGCCTCCGCCCAGTCGCCCGTCACGCGCAGGGCGTAGCGGTACAGCACCTGGGCGTGCTCGTCGTAGAGCTCGCCCAGGACGTCGGGGTCGCCGCGGCGCAGACGCGTTCTCATGAGTGCTTCCACACTCTGCCCTGCCCGGTCCGGCACCCGGGTTCCGGTGACGTGCGTCACAGCCATCACTGGTGTGTGGCCCGGCTCACAGGAACTCCGGTGCCCCTCCGAGCAGTACAGGACATGACCACAGCTTCCGCTCCCCGCTCCGTTCCCCGCCGGAACGCCCTCCGGGCCCTGGCCGTCGCCGTCGCCCTGGCCGGCGCCTCGACTCCCGCCCTCGGCGGCCCGGCCTTCGCCGCCGAGCCGGAGACGTACACCCTCACCGTCCGGCACCTGGACCGCGCCGGCCAGGCGACCGCGCCGTACCGGACCAGCGTCACCGGGATCTCCGGCCCCGGCGCCGACACCTCGGTCCGGCTGGACGCCCCCTCCGGCGTCACCACCGTACGGCTGCCCAAGGGCCGGTACGTGCTGGACAGCAACCTGACCTCGGGTCTGGAGCCGGGCGGCACGATCTGGACGGACTGGATCGTCCAGCCGCGCCTCGACCTCGACCACGACACCACCGTCACCGTCGACGCGCGGACCACCGCCCTCGTCGACGTCCGGCCCCCGGACGGGTCCGCGCGCTTCCGGCACAGCGGGATGTTCGTCGAGGTCACACACGAGGGTGCCACCAGGACCGTCAACGTCGCCAACGGGTCGCCGAACCTGCGCGTCGCCCACCTCGGGCCGCAGACCGAGGCCGGGGCGGTCAAGCAGTGGTTCGACGTCAACTGGGACACCGACACCGGCGGCTATCTGCTCGGCCGGACCTCCACCGGCACCCGCGCGCTGACCGGGCTCAGCAAGCACTACTCCGCGCAGGAGCTGGCCACCGTGAACATCCGCGGCGCCGCCGGACCGGGCGGCGCCGGAACCGCGCTCGTCAGCCTCCAGCCGAGCAACGGAGCGAGCATCGGCGAATCCCGGAGCGTCACCACACCCGGCACCGCCACCTTCCACGTCGCACCCGAACGCGGCACCTGGGACATCGGCGTCACCGTCCCCCGCGCCGACGGCAGCCGGCCGACCTACTACACCGAAGACCGCGTCGCCGTACGGGCCGGGGCCACGACCACCCGGACCTTCGACGGACCGGTCTTCGGCCCCGCGCTCACCGACCGCCCCGCCGTCTCCCGCGACGGCGACCGGATCACCGCGGACGTCCCGCTGCTCGCCGACGGCGACGGCCACGTGCCGTGGACCCCCTCGTTCGACACCGCCTACACCTCGCTGTACCGCGACGGGGTGCTGGTCGGCGCCGCCTCCGACGCCGCCGGGCGCGGCGAGTTCACCGTCACCCCGGGCACGGCGGGCTACCGCCTTGCCACCACCGCGACCCGCAAGGCCGCGGCCGGCGCGACCACCCGGGTGACCGCGTCCTGGACCTTCGCCTCCGCCACCACCGCCGCCCCGACCGCACTCCCCGTCAGCGTCGTACGGTTCGCCCCCGGGCTCGACCCATCCGGCACCGCGACGGCCGGCAGCGCGCTGCGCATCCCGGTCACCGTGCAGGGCGCCGCCGCGGACGGCCGCGTCCGCTCGCTCACCGTCTCCTCCTCCACCGACGGCGGCGCCTCCTGGACCCGCCTCCCCCTCGACGCCGGCGCCGTCATCGTCCACAACCCCCCGGCCGGCACCACCGTCTCCCTGCGCGCCGAACTGACCGACACCGACGGCAACACCCTCGACCAGACCATCACCGAGGCCTACCGCACCCGCTGACCGTCCCGTTGCGACGAACCCTGAGCGATCCTCACCGAGGCCTGACGGATCACACCCTGTCTCATCGAAGGTCAAGCAGGCAGAGCAGGGCCCTGCTGTGCCTACCGGATCCGAGATCGGCTCGGCCGGGATCCCGGCCGAGCCGGTTCGCTCACGCCGCCGGCCGCGGTGGAGTCGGTGGAGGACAGGGTTCGCGCGCCTGCCGGCCCACAGTCGGTCGGCCCCGTGGTCCTTGAGAAGATCTCGTTCATGAGTGAGGATCCGAGGGCCCGAGAAGCCGTGTGGGCGGATGGAAAGAACCTGTACGACGTCGTCCCCGCTCTCGACGCTGTCATCGGGATCATCGGGCGGGATCTGGTCCTGGGCGAGTACTCGCTGGCGCATGCCACGGCGCACATGGCAGCGGAAATGATCGTGGAGCAGAGGGAATCGACAGGGATCCACGACGAGGGGACGGCATTGCTCGTCGTCCGTGCACTCGCCGAGTCGGCCGCCGCGACGGAACGCGCGAATGATGGACTCCGTTCGTAGCGAGGCGCCCTCCGGCGCCGGCCTCCTCGGGTGGGGAGGCCGGCGGCGGACTGGTTCGGCTTCGCCGTTCACCGCAGGGGTCAGGCCGCGGTGGGGGTCAGGGGGCGGGGGGTCGGGGTGGTGAGGGCGAGGTTGCGGTGGATCTCCAGGGCGGCGGTGGAGCGGTTCAGGGTGATGTAGTGGAGGCCGGGCGCGCCCTCGTGGAGGAGGCGTTCGGCCATCCTGGTGGCGTGGTCGACGCCGATGCGGTGGGCGGTCGCCCGGTCGCCGCGGGCCGCCTCCAGCTGTCGGGCCAGTCCGGCGGGGAAGGAGGCGCCGCTGAGTTCGGCGAAGCGGCTGATCTGGCGTACGTCGGTGGCGGGCATGATCTCGGGGATGACCGGGGTCGCGCAGCCGGCCGCGGCCAGCCGGTCGCGCAGCCGCAGGTAGTGCTCGACGTCGAAGAACATCTGGGTGACGGCGTAGTCGGCGCCGGCCCGGCACTTGGCGACGAAGTGCCGGATGTCGTCGTCCCAGTCCGCCGAGCGCGGGTGGCGCTCGGGGAAGGCGGCGACGCCGACGGTGAACGCGCCGCACTCCTTGACGAGTCGGACGAGTTCGGCCGCGTAGCGCAGGCCCTGCGGGTGGGGCTCCCAGCGGCCGTTGGGGTTGCCCGGCGGGTCGCCGCGCAGGGCCAGGACGTCGCGGATGCCGACGTCGGCGTAGCGCCGTAGGACGGCCTGGAGTTCGGCGGTGGAGTGGCCGACGGCGGTGAGGTGGGCCACCGGGCGCAGGGTGGTCTGGGCGGCGATCAGTTCGGTGGTGCCGATGGTGCGGTCGCGCGAGGAGCCGCCGGCGCCGTAGGTGACCGAGACGAAGGTCGGCGCGACCGCCTCCACCCGCCGGATCGCGGCCCACAGGGCGCGTTCGCCGGCCTCGTCCTTGGCGGGGAAGAACTCGAAGGAGTAGGTCCGTTCGCCGGCCGCGAGGATGTCGCGCAGGCCGCGCGGGGTGCGCCGGGTGGTGTGGTCCATGGGTTCACCTCAGGTGGTGGGGTCGGTCGTCCGGGGATGCGGGGGAGCTCCTCCACCCTGCCCCGGCACCCGCAACAGGACTGTCACAGCGGGTCGTTGACGGCGCGTCCGGGCGGTGGAAGGTGCTCCGGCAGCTCTATCAATTACCCTAGGGGGGTATGGTATGTTCGAAAGGAAGCAGCCGCCCGGGCAGTCCGGCCGGCGCCGGGCACCACGACAGGAGCACACCCATGAGCGAGACCACCGTCACCGTCGAGTCCGCCGCCGCCGAGGCCACCTCCTGCTGCGGCTCGTGCGGCACCGGCGCCGGCGCGGCACCGGCCGCCGAGTCCGGCCGGACCTCGGTCTTCCAGGTGAAGGGCATGACCTGCGGCCACTGCGTCTCCTCGGTGACCGCCGAGTTGAAGAAGCTCGACGGCGTCGAGGAGGTCGCCGTGGACCTCGCCACCGGCCGGGTCACCGTCGGCAGCACCCTGCCGCTCACCGACTCCGACGTGGCCGCCGCCGTCGACGAGGCCGGCTACGAGCTGGTCGGCCGCGTCGAGGCCTGAGCCTCCGGCATCGGCCCGGACGGGAGGGCGCCACCCCGCCCGTCCGGGCCGACTCCCCCTCGGCACGCCCCCGGTAGAGTGAGCGCACGCCTCACCGCACAGGAACCGGAGACGGCCATGGCCGGCTACAGCTCGCACAAGGACGACTTCCGCAAGCGGCTCCGCCGCATCGAGGGCCAGATCCGTGGCCTCCAGCGCATGGTCGAGGAGGACACCTACTGCATCGACGTCCTCACCCAGGTGTCCGCCGCCAGCCGCGCCCTCCAGTCCTTCGCCCTCCAACTCCTCGACGAGCACATCGAATGCTGTGTCCGGGACGCCATCGCCGAGGGCGGCCAGGAGGCGGGCACCAAGATCCGCGAGGCCAACCAGGCCATCGCCCGCCTGGTCAGGTCCTGACCACGCCTCAGAGACGACGGCCCTTCCGCCGTCCACCGGGGGCCACCACTGTTACGGGGTGGGGGTATCTCGCCGGGGCATTCCAGGAGGGGATCAGCCGTGTCCGCGATCGAGTTCGTCCGCCGCCTGGACGGACTGGTCTACCGCTTCGACCTGAACGGCACCGCCAACGGCCGCCCGTCCTACCGGCGGCGGGACCTGGACCTGTGGTGCCGGTGGACGCCGGAGCGGGGCTGGTGCGTCGTCGACGCCGAGGGCGTGCCCAACTCCGGTCCGCTACTGGGCGAGGACCGGCACCGGGAGCTCCCGCCGACCGGGCCGTGGCGCAGCTGGAAGGCCGGCCGGTCGTACCTCTACGACCTGCGCCGCGTCGACGGGCACCCGGACGACAACGCGCCCTGAGGTGCGCCGTCCTCAGACCCGGTCGAGTGGGCGGTGCGGGCCGTCCGGCAGCTCGACCGCGACGGCGTCGCCGGGTCGGACCGGGCCGCCGGTGCGGACGACGCCCATGATGCCGGCGCGGCGCACGATCGTGCCGTCCTCGGCACGGCCGACGACCTGCTTGAGCAGGCCGGGCCGGTAGGCGTCGATCTGGGTGCACGGGTTGCGCAGGCCGGTGATCTCCACCTCGGCCTCCGGGCCGATCCGCAGCACCGCGCCGACCGGCAGGCCGAGCAGGTCGACGCCCTCGGTGGTGATGTTCTCGCCGAGGGCGCCCGGCGTGACGTCGAAGCCCGACTCGCCGAGTTCGGTGAGCAGTTCGCGGTGGATCAGGTGGACCTGGCGCAGGTTGGGCTGCGTCGGGTCCTGGGCGACCCGGGACCGGTGCCGGACCGTCACCCCGGCGTGCACGTCCCCTTCGACGCCCAGGGCCTGTCTTCGAACTCCCGTCGTCCGCCCGGAGGGCGGGCGGGGCGGCGTTGGGGTGCGTGCATCGCAAGGCGGAGGAGGGAGCCACAGC
>NZ_JBHUAL010000285.1:0-9674 GCF_042789775.1 Kitasatospora sp. NPDC056800
AATCACCCCGGGCCCCGCCGCCGTCACGCAGCCGTCCAGCCGCTCAGCCCGCCGAGCCGCCGAAGCGCTCCGTCCAGGCCGCCAGGTCCTCGTCCGTGATCTTGGCGAACAGCACCGGCGGCACCGTGAACGCCGTCCCGGCCGGCACCAGGTCCAGCGCCCGCGCCTCCTCCGGGCCGATCCAGTCGCGGGTGGCGGCCGGCGAGTCCGCGGGCAGCGCGAAGGCGCCGCGCATGGCCGCCGCCGTGGTCGGGATGAACGGCTCGGAGACCACCGCGTACAGGTGGATCAGGTTCATCGCGGTGCGCAGGGTCAGCGCCGCCGCCTCCGGGTCGGTCTTCACCTGGAGCCAGGGCGCCTTCTCGTCCAGGTACGCGTTGCCCGCGCTCCACAGCGCGCGCAGGGCCTGCGCCGCCTTGCGGAAGTTGAGCGCGTCCAGCTGGGCCTCGTACTCGGCGAGCAGCCCGGCGACCTGCTCGCCGAGGCGCTGTTCGGCCTCGCCCGGGGCGTGGCCGCCCGGGACGTCGTCGCCGAAGCGCTTGCGGCTGAAGGTGAGCACCCGGTTGACGAAGTTGCCGAGGGTGTCGGCGAGGTCCTTGTTGACGACCGAGGCGAACAGGTCCCAGGTGAAGCTGGAGTCGTCCGACTCGGGTGCGTGCGCCATCATGAAGTAGCGCCAGTAGTCGGCGGGCAGCAGGTCCAGCGCGTCGTTGCCGAAGACGCCGCGCCGCTGGCTGGTGGAGAACTTCCCGCCGTAGTACGTCAGCCAGTTGAAGGCCTTGACGTAGTCGACCTTCTTCCACGGGCGGCGCGAGCCGAGCAGCGTGGCCGGGAACATCACGGTGTGGAACGGGACGTTGTCCTTGCCCATGAACTCGGTGTACCGGACGGTCTCGTCGGCCTCGTACCACCAGGACTTCCAGTCCCGCAGGTGTCCGGCCGGGGCCGCGTCCGCCCATTCCTTGGTGGCGCCGATGTACTCGATCGGGGCGTCGAACCAGACGTAGAACACCTTGCCCTCGGCGGCCAGTTCGGGCCACACGTCGGCCGGCACCGGGACGCCCCACTCCAGGTCGCGGGTGATCGAGCGGTCCTGGAGGCCCTCGGTCAGCCACTTGCGGGCGATCGAGGAGGCCAGCACCGGCCAGTCGTCGGCGTGGGCGTCGATCCAGTCCTCGACCTCCTCGGTGAGCTTGGACTGGAGCAGGAACAGGTGGCGGGTCTCCCGGACCTCCAGGTCGGCGCTGCCGCTGATCGCCGAGCGCGGCTCCAGCAGGTCGGTCGGGTCCAGCACCCGGGTGCAGTTCTCGCACTGGTCGCCGCGGGCCTTGTCGTAGCCGCAGTGCGGGCAGGTGCCGACGATGTAGCGGTCCGGCAGGAAGCGGCCGTCGGCGTTGGAGTACACCTGGCGGATCGCGCGCTCCTCGATGAAGCCGTTGCGCTGGAGCTCGCGGGCGATCTCCTGGGTGATCTCCCGGTTCTGCGGCGAGGAGCTGCGGCCGAAGTGGTCGAAGGAGAGCCCGAAGCCGTCGTACACCGCCCGCTGCGCGTCGTGCGCCCGGGCGCAGAACTCCGCGACCGGCAACCCGGCTTCCTGGGCGGCGAGTTCGGCGGGCGTGCCGTGCTCGTCGGTGGCGCAGATGAACAGCACCTCGTGCCCGCGTCGGCGCAGGTAGCGGGCGTAGACGTCCGCCGGGAGCATGGACCCGACCATGTTGCCCAGGTGCTTGATCCCGTTGATGTACGGAAGGGCGCTGGTGATCAGGTGCCGAGCCATCCTCGGATGCTCCGATTTCTCCCGCACGCGCACCCCACCCGGAGTGCCGTGTCGGGCGCAGGGTCCACTGTGGGCTGCCAGCCTAGGGCAAGGAGCGGGGGCCGGGGCGCAAGGAGCGGGGCCGGTCGGCGGCGCCGCCGCACGCGCCGGGCGGGGTCGGGAATCACGGCCGGGATCACGGCCGGACGTCAGGGTCGGACGTCAGGGTCGGGCATCAGGGCCGGGTGAAGTCCCCGTACCGGTCGAATTCCCCGGACTTCACCCCGCGGACGAAGGCGGCCCACTTGCGCGGGGTGGTCCGCACGACGACCTCGGGCCGGTCCGACTCGCGGATCTCCACCAGTTCGCCCGCGGCTCTGACCTCGACGCAGTCGGTGCTCTCACCGCTGGCCGAGGCCTTGCGCCAGGTACTCATGCGAAGTCTTTCAGCAAGCACCGGATGAACTCCCGGGACTCGTCCGGTCCGAGCGCGATCGCCGCGGTCTCCTCCTTGATCCGGCGGTAGGAGGCCAGTTCGACCTGGGTGTGCACGAATGTCGGCCCGTGGGAGAGATCGATCTGGACGGTGTCGAGCTCCGGGACGGGCCCGCGGGCGAGGTACAGGCTCTCCCCGGAGCCGGTGTAGGTGGGCACGCTGAACGGGATCACCCGGATCTCCACCCCGGGTCGTTCGGAGTTCTCCAGCAGGCCCCGCAGCTGGTCGCGCAGCACGTCCGGGCCGCCGAACTGCATGCGCAGCGCGGATTCGTGGAGGAACGCGCTGTACGGCTTCGGGTGGTCGACGAAGATCTGCTGGCGCCGGATCCGGAACGCCTTCCGGATGTCCGCCTCCTGCCGGTACTGGGGGGGAAGCCGCTCGAACACCGCGGCGGCGTAGTCCGGGGTCTGCAGCAGGCCGGGGATGAAGGTGCTGTTCAGGATGGACAGGGAGGAGGCGTGGTGCTCCATCTCCGCGATGTCGATGATCGCGTTCGGCAGCCGGCCGCGGTAGCCGTCCCACCAGTACTTGCGCCGGTCCTGCGTCATCGCCAACAGGGCGTCCAGGTAAGGGCCGTCCTCGCAGCCGCAGGTGTGCGCCCAGATCCGGAGCCGCTCGGCGCTGATGCCCGACTTCCCGTTCTCCATCTGGGAGATCTTGGGCAGGTCGGTGCCGATGGTGGCGGCCAGGCTCTTGGGCGTGACGCCCACGAGCTCGCGCATCCTGCGCAACTCGATCCCGAGGCGCTGCTGGCGCACGGTCGGCGACAAGCGGGGTGGCATGACTCTCTTCTCCGGGTCGCGGCTCGCGTCGATGCTTCCGGTGAAGTGTGCCGCGCGTACCGGGCCCTAGCTACCAAAACGGGGGATACCCCACGATGGAGTGAACGTCTTCCCGCTCGGTAGCAACTCTGGCACCTTGACCCTATGGTCATCCGTGTCACTCACTGACTTGTTGCCGCCTAAACAGTCGTCAAACAGTCGTCTAACGGCCGACATTCGGCCGTAATGACACATCAGATGCATGGTCGCGGCGCCCGAAATCACCGACCGGAGACAGCCATGCCACTCCCCACGCCCCTCGGCCCTCCCCATCGGCCCCATCCACCCCGGCGCATTTCCGCATCCCGGTGAATGCGCTTCTCGTCGCCGGATTGTCGGCGCTCCTGCTCGCCGTCCTGTTCGTCGGCTGGCTGGTCTGGCTGGTGAACATCCAGGCCTGTGAACCCCGCGCGGCCAAGCGCGAGTTCGCGGCCGGCCATTCCGCCCGAGGCGAGCGGAAATAGCCTCCGCGCACCCTCGAACTCCGCCGGTCCGGCGGCTCAGCCCCGTGAAAGCCGCTCGGCCAGACGGGACTTGGCCGCCGACCACTCCTCGGCGAGCATCGAGAAGTAGGCGCTGTCCCGCCAGGTGCCGTCGGGGCGCCGGCGGTGGCGGCGGAGGGTGCCCTCGTACTGGGCGCCGAGGCGTTGGATCGCGGTGCGGGAGCGCTCGTTGCGGGCGTCGGTCTTCCAGAAGACGCGGCCCATGCCGAGGTCCTCGAACGCGTGGGAGAGGAGCAGCAGTTTGGCCTCGGTGTTGACCGCCGTGCGCCAGACCGAGCGGGCGTACCAGGTGCCGCCGATCTCGACGGACTCGTCCTGCGCGCTGAGGTCGTGGTAGCCGGTGACGCCGACGGCCCGGCCGCTCGCGAGGTCGACGGCGGCGAAGTTCACCGACTCGCCGGCCGCCGCCTCGGCGACGCGGATGTCGAGGACCGCGCCGAACTCCTGCTCCGAGACGGGCGGCAGGTGCATGGTCCAGCGCCAGACCTCGGGGTCGGGGCCGACGGCCGTCCAGAGGTCGGCGAGGTGGCGGCGCTCCAGCGGCTCCAGGCGGATGTGGCGGCCGGTGAGGACGACGGGTGAGGGCAGCTTCGCGGTCATGATCCGAACGTAGCGCCGCCCTGCACTAGAAGCAAGAGATGTTTGCACTAGTGCAAATCTGCCGCGCGAGGCAAACGAGGGCCCCGCGGGACGGATCCCGCGGGGCCCTCGAAGTGTCAGCCGAGGATCAGGCTCAGATGAACGAGTTGATCTGGATCGTCTCGTCGCGGCCCGGGCCGACGCCGATGGCCGAGATCGGCGCGCCCGACATCTCCTCCAGCGCCTTCACGTACGCCTGGGCGTTCTTCGGCAGCTCGGCGAAGGTCTTCGCCTTGCTGATGTCCTCGGTCCAGCCCGGCAGCGTCTCGTAGATCGGCTTGGCGTGGTGGAAGTCCGACTGGTTGTAGGGGAGCTCCTCGACGCGCTTGCCGTCGATCTCGTACGCGACGCAGACCGGGATCTGCTCCCAGCCGGTCAGCACGTCCAGCTTGGTGAGGAAGAAGTCGGTGAGGCCGTTGACCCGGGTCGCGTAGCGCGCGATGACGGCGTCGAACCAGCCGCAGCGGCGGTCGCGGCCGGTGGTGACACCGCGCTCGCCACCGATCCGGCGCAGCGCCTCGCCGTCCTCGTCGAGCAGCTCGGTCGGGAACGGGCCGGAGCCGACGCGGGTGGTGTAGGCCTTGAGGATGCCGATGACCCGGTCGATCTTGGTCGGGCCGATGCCGGCGCCGGTGCAGGCGCCGCCCGCGGTCGGGTTCGACGAGGTCACGAAGGGGTACGTGCCGTGGTCGACGTCGAGCAGGGTGCCCTGGCCGCCCTCCAGCAGGACGACCTTGTCGGCCTTCAGCGCCTCGTCCAGGACGAGGGTGGTGTCGGCGAGGAAGGGCTTGATCTTCTCCGCGTAGCCCAGGTACTCCTCGACCACCAGGTCGGCCGGGATGGTGCGGCGGTTGTACAGCTTGACCAGGATCTGGTTCTTGTCGTGCAGCGCCGCCTCGATCTTCTGGCGCAGGATCGACTCGTCGAACAGGTCCTGGACCCGGATGCCGACGCGGTTGATCTTGTCCGCGTAGGTCGGGCCGATGCCGCGGCCGGTGGTGCCGATCCGGCGCTTGCCCAGGAAGCGCTCGGTGACCTTGTCCAGGGTGCGGTGGTACGGCGTGATCAGGTGGGCGTTGCCCGAGATCAGCAGCTTGGAGGTGTCGATGCCGCGGTCGTTCAGGCCGGCCAGCTCGGAGAGCAGCACGGCCGGGTCGATCACGACGCCGTTGCCGATCACCGGCGTCACGTTCGGGCTGAGGATGCCGGAAGGGAGCAGGTGCAGGGCGTACTTCTGGTCACCGATGACCACCGTGTGACCGGCGTTGTTGCCGCCCTGGTAGCGGACCACGTAGTCCACGGAGCCACCGAGGAGGTCGGTGGCCTTCCCCTTGCCCTCGTCTCCCCACTGAGCGCCAACGAGCACGAGTGCCGGCACAGGCGTACACCCCTTCCGGTTGGGGCATCCTGCGTAGGCCGCAGTCTGCCCCGAGATAGACGAAGCCCCTGGCGCAATGGCGCAAGGGGCTCTTGCACCGAGAGATTACCTGAGGAAGGACCGGTCGTGTCGTCCCTGTCCACGCCTGCTACCGGCGGCCCGGAGCCGCTCCTGCTGCTCCTCGACCCGGTGGCCCGGCAGACCGACGGCGAGTCGGTGCGGATCGCGAAGGACGTGCTCTGCGGGGGAGCGGACGTCAAGGTGGTCTTTCCGGAGAGCCCTTCCGAGCTCGACCGGGTGCTTTCGCACCGGGGTCGGAGGCGACCGGTGGTGATCGGTTCCGACCTCGCTCTGCAGCGGGTGCTCCAGGCCCTGCACCGCCAGCGTGAGCTGGGCGACGAACCGGTGGGGATGGTTCCGGTCGGCCGCTCGGAGGAGCTGGCCGCGGCCCGCGCGCTCGGCGTGCCGGGGGAGCCGGTCCGGGCCGCGCGGGCGGTGCTCTCGGGCGCGCCGCGCCGGCTGGACCTGCTGGTGGACGACGGCGGCGGGGTGGCGCTGGGCGGGGTGCGGATCACCGGCGGGGCCGCGCGCCGTCCGGTGGGCCGTCCGGGTGGCTGGCGTTCGCTATGGGCGAAACTGGCTGCGGCCGAGCAGGCGAACGCACTCACCCCGGACGGCACCGACCACGGCTCCCGGGTCCGGGTCGAGGCCGACGGCCGGCTGCTCGCGGACGTCCACCGGCCGGTCCGGCTGGTCCAGGTCACGCTCCCGGCCGGCGCCTCGCACGGAACGGGCGAGATGGACGTGGTGGTCGCCGCCTCCGGCGCCCTGGTGCGGGCCCGGGCGGCGAGCGTCTCGGTGGTCGGGCGCGGCTTCGGCTACGAGGCGGACGGCCACCCGGTCGGCCCGGTCCGGGCCCGGACCTGGACGGTGCACCCGGGGGCCTGGGGCCTGCTGCTGCCGGCGGCCTGATGGGCGGACGACCGGCGGGCGGCCGGGGAACCACGGGCGGACGACCGCCGGACGACCGCCGGGCGACCGGCGGGGGAACCCCGGGTGAGCAGGCTCACGTTCGTCCGCCCCCCGACCCCCGCCGCCGCGCGCACCGAACTCCCCAACAGGCGCGAACCGCAAGGCCAACCGCCACGCGCCGGAATTCCCCCCACCCGAAATGCCGGACCGGTAAGGGGTTTTGTCTACGCGCGTTAACTCGCGATCGCGGGACAAAGCCGCAGTCCCGGGGTCCGGAAGCCCGGGTCAACTGCCCTAGACTCGAAGGCGTGCCACGTGGTGACGGAAGACTCAACCACGATCTTCTTCCCGGTGAGAAAGGCCCCCAGGACGCTTGTGGCGTCTTCGGTGTCTGGGCTCCCGGCGAGGAGGTCGCCAAGCTCACGTTCTTCGGCCTTTACGCCCTGCAGCACCGCGGTCAGGAATCCGCGGGCATCGCAGTGAGCAACGGCTCCCAGATTCTCGTCTTCAAGGACATGGGGCTCGTCTCCCAGGTCTTCGACGAGGCATCGCTGGGGTCCTTGCACGGGCATATCGCCGTCGGACACGCCCGCTACTCGACCACCGGTTCCTCGGTCTGGGAGAACGCCCAGCCGACCTTCCGCGCGACCGTTCACGGTTCGCTGGCCCTCGGGCACAACGGAAACCTGGTGAACACCGCCGAACTGGCGGCCATGGTCGCCGAACTGCCCGGCGAGGAGCACGTCTCGCGCTCCGGCCGGAACGCCGCGACCAACGACACCGACCTGGTGACGGCGCTGCTCGCCGGCCACCCGGACCTCTCCATCGAGGAGACGGCCAAGGTCGTGCTGCCCAAGGTCAAGGGCGCGTTCTCGCTCGTCTTCATGGACGAGCACACCCTCTACGCCGCCCGTGACCCGCAGGGCATCCGCCCGCTGGTGCTCGGCCGGCTGGAGCGCGGCTGGGTGGTCGCCTCCGAGACGGCGGCGCTGGACATCTGCGGCGCCTCCTTCATCCGCGAGGTCGAGCCGGGCGAGCTCATCGCCATCGACGAGAACGGCATGCGCAGCTCGCGGTTCGCCGAGGCCAAGCCCAAGGGCTGCGTCTTCGAGTACGTCTACCTGGCCCGCCCCGACACCTCCATCGCCGGCCGCAACGTGCACCTCTCCCGCGTGGAGATGGGCCGCCGGCTGGCCAAGGAGGCGCCCGTCGAGGCCGACCTGGTGATAGCGACGCCCGAGTCCGGCACCCCCGCCGCGATCGGCTACGCCGAGGCCAGCGGCATCCCGTACGGCTCCGGCCTGGTGAAGAACGCCTACGTGGGCCGCACCTTCATCCAGCCCAGCCAGACCATCCGCCAGCTCGGCATCCGGCTCAAGCTCAACCCGCTGCGCGAGGTCATCGCCGGCAAGCGCCTGGTGGTCGTGGACGACTCGATCGTGCGCGGCAACACCCAGCGCGCGCTGGTGAAGATGCTGCGCGAGGCCGGCGCCGCCGAGGTGCACATCCGGATCTCCTCGCCGCCGGTGAAGTGGCCCTGCTTCTTCGGCATCGACTTCGCCACCCGCGCGGAGCTGATCGCCAACGGCATGACCATCGAGGAGATCGGCCGCACGCTCGGCGCGGACTCGCTCTCCTACATCTCGATCGACGGCATGATCGAGGCCACCAAGCAGCCCAAGGACCGGCTCTGCCGGGCCTGCTTCGACGGCGAGTACCCGATGGAGCTGCCGGACCCGGCGCTGCTCGGCAAGCTCCTGCTGGAGGCCGAGATCAAGGGCGGCCAGCAGCCGCCCGCCGTCCGCGGCAAGCCGACCAGCGGCAGCGACCTGGACGGCGTCCAGTCGCTGCTCGGCGGGGCGGGCGCGGCCGACGCGCTGCGCCGCCCGTAAGAACGCACGGTGGGGTCCCGCGAACCGGGGCCCCACCGCTGTTTCCGAACCACCCCCACCTGACCCGAAAGGGCCGCACGCAGTGACCAGCAACCAGAACGGCGCCACCTACGCCGCCGCCGGTGTCGACATCGAGGCGGGCGACCGCGCCGTCGAGCTCATGAAGCAGTGGGTGAAGAAGGCCAACCGCCCCGAGGTGGTCGGCGGTCTCGGCGGCTTCGCCGGCCTCTTCGACGCGTCCGCCTTCAAGAACTACGAGCGGCCGCTGCTGGCCTCGGCCACCGACGGCGTGGGGACCAAGGTGGCCATCGCGGCCGCCATGGACAAGCACGACACCATCGGCCACGACCTGGTCGGCATGGTCGTCGACGACCTGGTGGTCTGCGGCGCCGAGCCGCTGTTCATGACCGACTACATCTGCGTCGGCAAGGTCGTCCCGGAGCGGGTCGCCTCGATCGTCAAGGGCATCGCCGAGGGCTGCGCGCTGGCCGGCTGCGCCCTGGTCGGCGGCGAGACCGCCGAGCACCCGGGCCTGCTGGGCCCGGACGAGTACGACGTCGCGGGCGCCGGCACCGGTGTGGTGGAGGCCGACGCGCTGCTCGGCGCGGACCGGGTCCGGGCCGGCGACGTGGTGATCGCGATGGCCGCCTCCGGCCTGCACTCCAACGGCTACTCGCTGGTCCGCCACGTGCTGCTGAACGAGGCCGGCTGGAAGCTGGACCGCAAGGTCGAGGAGTTCGGCCGGACGCTCGGCGAGGAGCTGCTGGAGCCGACCCGGATCTACTCGCTGGACTGCCTGGCGCTCACCCGCGCCACCGAGGTGCACGCCTTCTCGCACGTCACCGGCGGCGGCCTGGCGGCCAACCTGGCCCGGGTCGTCCCGGACGGCCTGCACGCCCGCCTGGACCGCGGCACCTGGACCCCGCTGCCGGTCTTCCGGACCGTCGCCGAGGTCGGCAAGGTGGCCACCCTGGAGATCGAGAAGACGCTGAACATGGGCGTCGGCATGGTCGCGGTCGTCCCGCCGCACTCGGTGGACGCCGTGCTGTCGATCCTGGAGGACCGCGGCGTGGAGGCCTGGCTGCTCGGCGACATCGTCGAGCGCGGCGAGGAGCACGAGGGCGGCGCGGCCCTCTACAACGCCTACGAGGGCTTCCGGGCGAACTGACCCGGCGTGACGACGGAAGGGCCCCTCCGGAGCTCCGGAGGGGCCC
>NZ_JBHUAL010000286.1:0-9547 GCF_042789775.1 Kitasatospora sp. NPDC056800
CTGCGGGACCACCCCGCAGCCGGCGCCGGGCCGGCCATCTCCACGACGAAACAAACCAGTTGATCGACAAGCTGGTAGCCGCGTGCCGGCTCCCCTCGCGGAACAGGCTCAGCCCCAGAACTCCCGCAGGGCGGCGTTGACGGCGGCGGGCTCCTGGGTGTGCGGGTAGTAGCCGGGCACCCGCAGGAGGCGGCCGCCGAGAGAGTCCGTGAGGGACTCGGCCACGGCCACGAGGGGGAGCCCCACGTGCTCGCGGTACGCGGCCGGCGCGTGCTCCCAGGTTCCGCAGATCACCAGGACCGGCAGGGCGGCGCGCCGGATCGGCTCCAGGGGGATCCGCGCCTCCCAGACGGGCCGTTCCCCCATGGAGGTGGCGACGGCACGGAGCCGGCGCGGCGTGGGCTCGGGCATGGCCATCCCCAGGCCTTCGGTGGACGCCCGCAGGTACTGCTCCGGCGTGACGTCGTCCGGGATGCCCGGGGCGCCGTCGCGCACCCGGTCGAGGAGTTCGGCGACGACCGGGTGGTGCGCGGCGGCGGTGAAGGCGGAGGGCTGGACGAGGGCGAGGGAGCGGACGAGGTCGGGTCGGCGCGCGGCGGCGATGAGCGCGGCGACGGCGCCGTTGCCGTGCCCCACGAGGTGGGCGCCGCCGAACCCCGCGGCGGAGGCCCCGTCGCCGAGAAGCCCCTCGATGTCCTGGGCGTCGACGTCGAAGTCGCTGCGCGCGGTGTCCGGGCTGTCGCCGTAGCCCCGGCGGTCCATCAGGAGGAGCCGCCGGCTGTCCGCGAGGGGCCGCTGCCCGGCGAACCCGTACGCGGGGTCGCTGCCCCAGGTGAAGATGTTGTGGACGAAGAGGGCGGGGACGGCCGCCGGGGCCGCCGGGGCCTCCGAAGCTGTCGGGGCGCGGCCTCCGCCGAGCCGGTCGCGGTCATCCCAGACGGTCACGTGCACGGCTGCCATGGGGCATCCTCCCGAAGCCGAGGAACGTCAACTCCCGTGAGCCTAGACCTCGATCCACTGTTGGCGCCTGTGCCGGAGTGCCACGGGGCAGCGTGCCGTGCGGCGCGGGGAGGCGTGCGCGTGCGGTGGGCACTCGGCCAACCCGCCCGGCGTCCGGTAGATTCTGCGCCCGGTTGATCGGCACACGAAGTGGCCGGGTGCCGTGGGTTCGACGCAGGGGGGCGACGGGTGCGGAGCGGGGACGGGCGTGTGGGGGGTCTGCTGGAGTGCTGGCGGGCCGTTGAGTTGTTCAGTCCGCCGCCGATTCCGGAGGTGCCGCGCAAGCGTCGGGCGGGTCGCCCTCGGGCGTCGGACGCGGTCGTCGTCGATGTGACGCCGGCGGCCGGGCAGGCGGCGGTGCTGTTGCCGTGGGCGCCGGAGCACCCGGAGACGGCGGCGCGGCGGGCACCGCGGGGGATGGTGTGGCGGCACGAGGTGTACGGCGGGGTGTACGACCTGGAACTGCTGCGCCAGGCGATGATCGCCGTGCTGCCGGAGGGGACCGACCCGGACCCGGGGGTGCCGGACGAGGAGTTGGTGCTGTCGGGCAGGAGCGCGATGTTCGCGCTGGTCCTGGACGAGCACGGGCGGCCGGTCGAGGACACCTCGGTGGTCTCCGCGTGCGGCTGGGCGGCGGGTCGGCTCTTCGACCCGGGGCCGTCGGTGGCCGGGTGGCTGGACGGGTTCGAGGAGTTGGGGGAGGCGTTCGAGGTCGCGGTGGGGCGGCTGACCGCCACGCCGATCCCGTACGCGCCGGGGCCCTCGCCGCTGCCGAACCCGGTGACCGAGGGGGAGGAGGCCGTCCGCGGCTGGCGGCAGCTGATCGCGGAGATCCTGGGCGGCGCGGCGGTGGCGGCGGTCGGTGCGCTGTTCGGCGAGGTCGCCGGGGCGGCGGTGCGCGGGGCGACGGAGCCGCTGGTGCGGCGCGTCGCGGACTGGTCGGCGGCCCGCCGTCCGGACGAGGAGAGCGCGACGGGGGAGCCCGCGCCCGTGCCGCCGGAGCCGTCCGCTGACGAAGTGGCGCGGGACACCGGCCCGCGCCCGGTCGGGCTCGCCGACCTGGTCGCCCTGACCGCCCAGATCGCCCACCTCTGCGGCGTCGAGGAGCACCTGGACCCGCGGGTGATCCGGGTCCGCAGCCGGCTGGTCCACCGCCCGCGCGACCCGAAGGCCAAGCCCGCCGCCGCGCAGCCGTTCCTCAACAGCCTGCTGCCGCCCGACCTGGCCCGGGTCCGCGCCGCGCTCGACGCCGGCCTCGGCCCGGCGCTGGAGGCCTACCTGACCGGCCGCCGGGACATCCCGGTCGGCGCCCGCACCGATCTGCGCGAGGACCGGCTCACCGTCCTCGACGGCGTCCACCCGGCCCTCGTCCCCGCCGGGCGCTGGCCCGCCAAGGCGCGGTACCCGCTCGCGCTGAGCCAGCAGTTCGCGGTCGACCGCATGCTCGCCGACCGCACAGCCGCGGACGCCGACGCCGGCGGCCTGTTCTCCGTCAACGGCCCGCCCGGCACCGGCAAGACCACCATGCTGCGCGACCTCGTCGCGGCCCTGGTGGTCGAACGCGCCGCCGTGATGGCCGGCTACCGGCGGCCCGAGGAGGCGCTCGTCGGCCGCCCCTGGCGGGGCAAGGACCGCCAGGGCGTCCACGCGCGCTTCGTCTCCGCCCTCGACCCGCGGCTCACCGGCCGCGAGATCGTGGTGACCTCCTCGAACAACGGCGCCGTGGAGAACATCACCGCCGAACTGCCCGGCGCCGACGCCCTGGACGAGCACTGGCACGACGGCCCCGACCACTTCTCCGACCTCGCCTCCGCCCTGCTCGGCGGCGCCCCCGCCTGGGGGCTGGTCGCCGCCGTGCTCGGCAACAAGTCCAACCGGACGAGGTTCACCGAGCGCTTCTGGTGGGGCCGGCTGCCCGAGGACGAGACCGCCGCCCGCGACGCCGCCGGGCTCCCGCCGCTGCGCGGCATGAACGCCGTCCTCGGCGACTGGGTCCCGCCCAGCGTGCCCAGACCGGCCCGCACCCCGAGCGACCGCCGCGCCGCCCCGGGCACCGGTACGGCCGAGGCCACGACCGCACCCGCCGCCGCACCCACCGTCCCCGCCACGCCCGCCGCCCCCGCCCAGCCCGTCCCCTCCTGGCCCGAGGCCGTCGCCGCCTTCAAGGCCGCCCAGGCCGAGGTCGAGCGCCTGCGCGCCGAACGCGTCCGTCTCGCCGCCGCTCTGGCGGAGACGGCCTCGGGCGAGGCCCAGCACCGCCTCGACGCCCTGCGCGCCGCCATCGCCCGCGCCGACGACCGTGCGGCGGCCGCCGAGGCCCGCCAGGTCGTCGCCGGCACGGCCGTCGAGACGGCCCGCACCGCCACCCGTGCCGCCGAGGCCGCCCACCGGGGCGCGGTCGAGCGCGTCCCCCGGGCCCGCGAGGCCCTCGCCGACGCCCGGGCCGCGCTGGCCGCCGCCCGCGAGCACGCCGACGGGTACCGCCGGCAGGTCGACGTGCTGACGGCCCTGCACGACGAGCCGCCCGGCGCCCAGCCGGGCCTGCGGGCCGGGCTGCGCCGGCTGTTCCGGAGCGGCGCCGAACGCGAGGCCGCCGAGCAGCACCGCGAACAGAGCCGGGGCGAACTCCTCGCCCAACTCGTCCAGCAGCGCACCGTGTTGGAGGCCGCCCACGCCCACATCGCCCGTTGCGCCCAGGCCGAGGACGCCGCGGCCGACCTGAATACCCGCTCCACCTCGGCCGTCACCGAAGCCGAGGCGGCCGCCGGCCGCGCCCGCGCCCAGGAGGCCGCCGCCCGAGCCGCGGAGTCCACGGCCCGTACGGACGCCGAGCGGGCCCGGCAGGAGGCGTGGGCCGCCCGGCGCGAGCTGGAGGGCGCCACCGCCGAACTCGACGCCGCCCACCGGGCCCTGCGCGCGGCCGCCGCCGACCTCCCGTCCCTGCCCCTCGACTGGCCGCGGCTCCCCGACCACGAGCAGGAACTCGGCGCCCCCTGGGCCGACGAGGCCTGGAGTACCGCCCGCAGCGACCTGTTCCTGCGCGCCCTCGACCTGCACCGCGCCCTCGTCGCCAACACCGCGAAGCGGATCCGCGGCAACCTCCAGGTCCTGGTGGAGCTCATGGCCGGCAACAGCGGGCCCGTCCCCGAGGAGCAGGTCCTGCAGGCCTGGCAGACCCTCTTCCTCCTCGTCCCCGTCGTCTCCACCACCTTCTCCTCCATCGGCAGCATGTTCGCCCGCCTCGGCCAGGGCTCCATCGGTTGGATCCTCGTCGACGAGGCCGGCCAGGCCACCCCGCAGGCCGCCGTCGGCGCCCTCTGGCGGGCCCGCCGCGCCGTCCTCGTCGGCGACCCGCTCCAGCTCGAACCCGTCGTCACCATGCCGACCGCCCTGCAGCGCCGACTCCTGCTCGCGTACGGCGTGGACGAGGAATGGCTGCCCTCGGCGACCTCCGCCCAGGCCGTCGCCGACCGCGTCAACCGCTACGGCACCTACCTGCCCGCGCCCACCGGCGCGGAGGAGGACACCGTCTGGGTCGGCTCACCGCTGCGCGTCCACCGCCGCTGCGAGGAGCCCATGTTCACCGTCAGCAACGAGGTCGCGTACGGCGGCCTCATGGTCCACGGCGCCCACCCCCAGCCCTTCCCCGACCCCGACCACGACGGCCTCCTCCCCAGCCGCTGGCTCGACACCCCCGACCCCGACCGCCCCGCCGACGCCCCCTGGGGCGAGCGCGACCGCCGCGCCCTCACGTTCCTCCTGGGCCGCCTCGACCACCACGGCGTCACCGTGGAACGCCTGCGGATCATCGCCCCCTTCCGCGCCCTCGTCGCCGAGGCCCGCGAAACCTGCCGCACGCTCCCCGGCTGGACGGCCGAACTGCTCGACGAGCGCTGCGCCACCGTCCACAAGGCCCAGGGCAAGGAGGCCGACGTCGTGATCCTGCTCCTCGGCGCGGGCCGCCCCGGCGCCCGCGCCTGGGCCGCCGGCACCCCGCACCTCCTGAACGTCGCCGCCAGCCGCGCCAAACGCCGCCTCTACGTCATCGGCGACCGCGCCCTGTGGGCCCCGCTGCTCCACTTCGACGTCCTGGCCGCCGAAGTCCCCGCCTACGACCACGTCCACGACCGCGCCACCTGGCCCCTCGACGGCCCCGCCGGCTGACCCCGGCACCTGCGGGGAGGAGACGGACGTGCGGGCGCGGGGGGGGGGGGTGGGGGGGGGGGGGGGGGGGGTGGCGGTGGTGGTGTTGGTGGGGCGGGGGGGGGTGCTGGGGGTGGGGGGGGCGCGGTTTAGGGGTTTGGGCCCCCTACCCCCCGCTGCCCCGGAACGCTCAGCGGTACCAGGTACGGATCGCGGCCGCGGTCTCCCGGACGTCGGCGTCGCCGGCCCGGATCCGGGCGGCCAGCTCGACGGCCTGCTTGGGCTCGGCGGTGACGATGACGCCGGAGGCGCTGAGGTAGGAGGCGGCGACCACGGCGGCGAAGTGCTCGTTGGCGGAGTCCAGCGCCGGGACGCGGATCAGCTGGTGCATCAGGGCTGCCGCGCGCTGGTGCGCGGCCCCGTACACCGGTACCTCCATGACGGTGTCGGCGTGCCGGGCG
Source organism: Kitasatospora sp. NPDC056800 (assembly GCF_042789775.1). Classification (NCBI taxonomy): domain Bacteria; kingdom Bacillati; phylum Actinomycetota; class Actinomycetes; order Kitasatosporales; family Streptomycetaceae; genus Kitasatospora; species Kitasatospora sp. NPDC056800. The sequence goes on from NZ_JBHUAL010000286.1 coordinate 5,604, forward strand.
ACGGCGGCGGCGAGGGTGCCGTAGTCGGTGACGTCCGGGTCGCTCGGCAGGAACTGGTGGGCGATGTCGAGCAGCCAGGCCCGGTCGATCCGGAGGATCACGCGGCGTCCGCCTCGGCGGCGCGGGTGCTCAGGGGATACGGCCCGAACTCCTCCTCGAAGGCGGGCCCCCAGGTCTGGGCGAAGTGCGCCGCGGCGGTCAGGAACCGTTCCCTCCGCTCGTCCGCCTCCTCGGCCAGCACCTTGCGCGCGTAGTCCGGCAGGCTCATCCCGGCGGCCTCCGCGCGCTGCTCCAGGGCCTCGTGCACGGTGTCGTCCAGTCGGACGTTCAACTGCTTCATACCGGCGAGCGTAGCGACTGGTAGGGGGTGCTACAAGAGCAGCGCCGACAGCGGGCCCCCGCGCCCGGGTGTCAGAACACCGGGGGACGCCCCAGTCGGGTCATCCGCCAGACCGTGGCCCAGCGCATCGGGCGGCGGGGTGGGCACGGGGTGCGGACGCCCTCCAGGAAGCCGGAGTACCAGGCGCGCAGTCCGGCGGCGGGTGGGCGGCGGGAGAGGGTGTAGACCGACCAGGAGGCGAGGTGCGGCGGGACCAGGACGGCGGGCAGTCGGCGTTTGGCCGGCCAGACGCGGTTGCGGGCCGTCAGCCGGTAGTAGGCGGCGTGCCGGGCGGGCTTGGTCCGGGGGTGTTGGAGCAGGAGGTCGGCCCGGTAGCGGATCGACCAGCCGGCGTCGAGGACGCGCCAGGCGAAGTCCGTCTCCTCGTGGGCGTAGAAGAACCGTGAGGGGAAGCCGCCGACCCGGTCGATGGCGCTCATCCGGATCGCGTGGCCGCCGCCCAGGAAGGTGGTCACCTCGCCGGAGCGCAGGGCGCCGGAGGAGCCCGGGCGCGGGACGTGGCGGCGCTGGGTGTGCCCCGTCCCGTCGGCGACACGGAAGCCGACGACGCCGAGGAGCCGCTCCCGCTCGAAGGCCTCCCGGACCAGCCGGAAGGTGTCGGTGCGGGGGAGCAGGCCGTCGTCGTCCAGGTTCACCACCACGTCCACGCCGCCGAGTTCGCGCAGCCGCCGGGCGCCGAGGTTGCGGCCGCCGGGGATGCCGAGGTTCTCCGGCAGTTCCACCGCGTCGACCCAGTCCGGGAGCGGCGGCAGCCGCACGCCCTGCCCGATCACCACGACCCGGGCGGCCTCGCCCTCCTGGGCGGCCACCGAGTCGAGGAGCGCGCCCAGCTCCCGGGGCCGGTCGCCCATCGTCAGTACCACCACGCCCAGCCTGAGGCCCATCCGCACCCGCTTCCGTCGAGGAATCCCGCAGATCCGGTGCAACGACCGGCCCGGCTCGGAGGTCACGTACGGATGGGAGCGAATGTTGGTATGGAGGCGAACGCCTGGAAGAAACCGTTCGTTCGGTTTTTCGGGCGCGGGAGGCGGTGCGCCGGAGGCCGATCCACCGGGGCGGCCGAGGCGTGCGGTCACCCACGGGGCGGTGGGGCCTGACGGGGTGTGGGGAGGGGGAGTGGTTGGCGGGATTCCTCGGCATCGTCTTGTCGGTCGTGGGTGGGGCGAAGCTAAGATACGGGGTGTTTGGTTTTGTTTTCCGGGAGCTCAGGGCGGGGTGGTTTCGGTGGTACGGCAGGAACGGGCGCTCCGGACACGTCGGCTGATCCTGGAGGCGGCGGCCTCGGTCTTCGACGAGTTCGGGTACGAGGGCGCGACCATCGGCGAGGTGGTCTCCCGGGCCGGTGTGACGCGCGGTGCGGTGTATTTCCATTTCGCCTCGAAGCGCGATCTGGCGCAGGGCGTGGTGGAGGAGCAGTTCGTCCAGGACGGAGTTCCCGAACGGAGCTGCAAGCTCCAGGAGTTCGTGGACACCGGGATGGTGGTGGCGTACCTGATGCCGCGCGACCCGCTGCTCAGCGCGGGTGCCCGGCTGTCGCTCGGGCAGGACCTCTTCGACGATCTGGGCGGCGGTGCCATCCCCGGCTGGATCAGCCGGTTCGAGGCGCTGCTGGTCGCGGCCGGCGAGCGCGGCGAGCTGCTCCCGCACGTCGTGCCGGCGGACACCGCGTGGCTGCTCGTCGCCGCGTGGACGGGGGTGCAGATCCAGTCCCAGAAGCTCTGCGGCCGGGCCGACCTGGAGCTGCGGGTGTCCGCGCTGTACCAGCACCTGATGCCGAGCATCGCGGTGCCGGGCGTGCTCGGCTCGCTGCAGATGGGGCCGAACCGCGGTGCCCAGGTGGTGGCCGAGGCGGCGGCGGCCCGTGCGGCGGCGGAGGGCGACTCGGAGGGCGGAGACCTCGACGGCGGTCCGGATGGTGCGGGCGGCGCCGTGCGCGCCGAGGTGCAGACGGAGGTCGGGGTGGGCTGACGGCGGCTCACCGCCCGACCCACCTGCGGGAATCCGGGTGGGCGAGGGCGGCGGGGGCGGGCGAATCGGCGGCGACGGGACCACGGGGGTCCGGCGCCGCCTTTGTTTTGCCCGGGCCCGGTCACGCGGCGCGGCGGTGGCACTGCCGAGGGTGGCGGGCCGCAACGTCCGCGCAAAACAAACAGCACGTTCGGTTTTGTATTGACAAACCGCGCGTCCTGTTTTTCACTGGTAGCAGTTGACCCAGGGTGTCGACCCGGGTGCCGGCCGTGGCCGTGGAGGCTGCGGCGTTCCGTGTGATTGGGGTGGTCATCGTGGAAATTCGGGTGCTCGGGGCGCTGGACGTCCGGGTGTGCGGGATATCGGTGGTGCCGTCGGCGCCGAAGCCGCGGCAGGTGCTGGGACTGCTGGCGCTGCGGGCGGACCAGGTGGTGTCGGCCGGGGTGCTGGCCGACGAGCTGTGGTCCGGCCGTCCGCCGCGCAGCGCACGCACCACCGTGCAGACGTACGTGCTCCAGCTGCGCGACCTCATCGACCGGGCGCTCGCGACGGCCGGTACGGCGCGGGGGGTGTCCTGCGCCAAGGACGTCCTGGTGACCTCGCCGGGCGGCTACATGCTCAACAGCGGCGGCGGACTGACGGACCTCCGGGAGTTCGAGCGCCTGGCCGGCACCGGCTACCGGGCGATGGACGGCGAGGACTACCCGGGGGCGGCCCGGCTGCTCGGCGAGGCGCTCGCGCTGTGGCGCGGGCCGGCCTTCGCGGACGTCCCGGTCGGCGGCCAACTTGCCGTCGAGGCGCGGCGGTTGGAGGAGACCCGGCTCTGCGCGCTGGACCAGCGGATCGAGGCCGACCTGCGCCTCGGCCGGCACCGGGTGCTGCTCGCCGAACTCACCGTCCTGGTCGACCGCTACCGCACCCACGAGAGCCTGCACGGCCAGTACATGGTCGCGCTGCACCGCTCCGGCCGCCGGGGCGAGGCGCTGGAGGCCTACCAGCGCCTGCGGAACACCCTGGTAAGGGAGTTGGGCATGGAGCCCTCGGTCGGACTGCGGCGGCTCCAGCGCTCCATCCTGCTCGCCGGTCCCGAGCGTGTATCCGAGCGCGGGTTGGAGCGCGGGTCGGAGCGTGCGGCGGATCGCGAGCCCGCCGGTGTGGCCGTCGGTGCGGCCGCCGGGCCGGAGGCGGCGGCCCGGTTCAGCCGGGCCGGCTGAACCGGCCGGTTGTCCGGGTCGTGGGCCGGGCCGTCCCGGTCGGTGTCGCATCGGCGGCACCGGCCGCGGACGGCCGTCGGAGGCCGCGGCGTCCGTCGTGGGGCGGCCGCGGTCTGGTCGGAACCTGCTTGTCGTTGTGAGGGGTTGTGGGACGGGTGGTCCAGGAGAGGTCGGAACGGACGCGCGGGCGGCTGGTGGAGGCGGGGGCGGCACTGTTCGACCGCCGCGGCTACGCCGGCGCCACCCTCGGCGAGATCGCCGCGGCCGCCGGGGTGACGAAGGGGGCGCTGTACTTCCACTTCGCCTCCAAGGAGGAGCTGGCCAGAGCGGTGTCCGCGCAGGCCGAACGCTCACTGCGGTCG
>NZ_JBHUAL010000287.1:0-9502 GCF_042789775.1 Kitasatospora sp. NPDC056800
GGCCTCGGCCGTGCCTGGCGCGGGCGTCAGGCGTCAGGCGTCAGGCGTCGAGCTTCTCGTGCTCGGCGGACTCGGCCTTCTTCGCGGCCCGCAGGCTGGTGAAGGTGGTGACCGCCAGGACGACCACGATGAAGCCCAGCGAGAACGGGATGCCGATCTCCGGGGCCCAGGTCGCGCCCGCCTCGTGCGCGGCGTGCAGCACCAGCTTCACGCCGATGAAGCCGAGGATCACCGACAGGCCGTACGACAGGTGGACCAGCTTCTTCAGCAGGCCGCCGATCAGGAAGTACAGCTGGCGCAGCCCCATCAGGGCGAAGGCGTTGGCGGTGAAGACGATGTACGGGTCCTGGGTCAGGCCGAAGATCGCCGGGATCGAGTCCAGCGCGAACAGCACGTCGGTGGTGCCGATCGCCAGCATGACGACCAGCATCGGGGTGATCAGCCGGCGACCGTTCTCCCGGACGAACAGCTTGGTGCCGCGGTAGTCCTCGGTGGCCGGGAAGCGGCGGGTGATCGACTTGAGGACGCGGTTCTCCTCGAACTCCTCGTCGCCCTCGTCCTCGGCGCGGGCCTCCTTGATCAGCTTCCAGGCCGTCCAGATCAGGAAGGCGCCGAAGATGAAGAACACCCAGGAGAACTCGGCGACCAGCGCGGCACCGCCGGCGATGAACACCGCCCGGAGCACCAGCGCGATGATCACACCGAACATCAGCACGCGCTGCTGGTAGATCCTGGGCACCGCGAACTTGCCCATGATCAGGATGAACACGAAGAGGTTGTCGACACTGAGCGACTTCTCGGTGATGTAGCCGGCGAAGAACTCGCCCGCCGGCTCCCCACCGGAGTGCCACCAGAGGAAGCCGCCGAAGAGCACCGCCAGGGCGACCCAGACGGCCGTCCAGATCCCGGCCTCCTTGATCGAGACCTCGTGCGGCTTGCGCCCTCCGATGAAGAAGTCCGCCACGACCAGTGCGATCAGCACCAGGATCGTGGAAACCCACATGGTTACGGAAACGTCCACTACTGCTCCTCCGGCAGGTAGGCGAGACAGTCATCGTCACTGCCGGAGGTCTCTTCCGCCCGTCGGGCCAGCGCCCCGGGGTGCCACGACGGGCACCCGTGATGACGGGGTCGGCTGTCGAGGAATACTCCCCTCCGCTGCCAACGAGAGTAACAGCAATCCCAAGGGAAGGTAAAGAAGGTAAAGAACCGCGCGGAGCGGGCTGCTGGACCGGCTACGCGGTCGGCTACAGGAACGGCTCGATCGCCGGCAGCAGGTCCTGGAAGGTCCGCCCCTTGGCCGGCGCGCCGATCGCCTGCATCTCCCAGCCGCCGTCGCCGTCCCGGACCACCTTGGCCATGATCTGCCCGGTGTGCGGCCCGCCGCCCGCCAGCTCGTAGCGGGCCAGCTCCAGCCCGGTGGCCTCGTCCACCAGCCGGCAGTGCGCCCGCTGCACCTCGGCGAAGGTCTGCCCGGTGTACGAGCTCACCGTGAACACCACCTGGGTGATGTTCACGGGCACGTGCACCAGGTCGACCAGGATCGCCTCGTCGTCCTCGGTCCCGGAGCCGCCCTCCAGGTTGTCGCCGGTGTGCCGCACGGAGCCGTCGTTGCTCTCCAGGTGCGAGAAGAACACCACGTCGGACGGGGTCCGCTCGGCGTACAGCAGCGCCGAGGCGTCCAGGTCGATCTTCCGGGTGCGGCTGCCGAACAGCCCGCGCTTGGGGGCGGCCTGCCAGCCGAGGCCCATCCGGACCACGGTCAGGGCGCCGCCCTGCCCCTTCTGGAGGCTGACCCGCTGCCCCTTGGCCAGGTTCACCGACACGACGTTGTCCTCTCTGCCGGCCGCGCGGTCACAGCCGAGCGGCTCCACGGTGGAACACCCCGTCGCCGTCCCCCGGCTGAGGCCCCCTCTGCGTACGGCCCGCAAACCCCGTCCCGAGGGCACGATGCCGCAGGCCAGCCTAGGGCCTGCGGCACCCCGGGCTCCCCCGGGTCTGCCCGTTTGTGGCAAGGCTGAGACACCCGCGGACTTGACCGGTGTCATTCCGGCCAGGCCCGGCGCCGTACGGGTGCGCCCCGCGGGTGCGCCCCGCGGGTGCGGCTACGCCACTCCGGCCTCACGCATCTGCCGCAGTTCCCGCTTCAGCTCCTTGACCTCGTCGCGCAGCCGGGCCGCGACCTCGAACTGGAGGTCGGCGGCGGCCGTGTGCATCCGGTCGGTCATCTCCTGGATCAGGTCCGCCAGTTCGGCGGCCGGCAGGGACTTGGCCGGCTTGCGCTCCGCCCCCAGCGCCGGGACCGGGGCCTTGCCCTTGCCCTGGTTCCGGTAGCCGGTGGAGAGCAGCTCGTCGGTGTCCATGTCCTCGCGGGCAAGGGTGTCCAGGATGTCGCCGATCTTCTTGCGCAGCGGCTGCGGGTCGATCCCGTGCTCCTTGTTGTAGGCCTGCTGCACGGCCCGGCGGCGGTTGGTCTCGTCGATGGCCTTCTCCATCGCGGGGGTGATCTTGTCCGCGTACATGTGGACCTGGCCGGAGACGTTGCGGGCCGCGCGGCCGATCGTCTGGATCAGCGAGGTGCCGGAGCGCAGGAAGCCCTCCTTGTCGGCGTCCAGGATCGCCACCAGCGACACCTCGGGCAGGTCCAGGCCCTCGCGCAGCAGGTTGATGCCGACCAGCACGTCGTACCGGCCCGCCCGCAGCTCGCGCAGCAGCTCCACCCGGCGCAGGGTGTCCACGTCGCTGTGCAGGTACCGGACCCGGATGTCCAGGCCGAGCATGTAGTCGGTGAGGTCCTCGGCCATCTTCTTGGTCAGCGTGGTGACCAGGACGCGCTCGTCCCGCTCGACCCGCTTGCGGACCTCGTGCACCAGGTCGTCGATCTGGCCCTCGGTCGGCTTGACGATCACCTCGGGGTCGATCAGGCCGGTCGGGCGGATGATCTGCTCGACCTGGCCGTCGCCGCGCGACAGCTCGTACGGGCCGGGCGTCGCCGACAGGTAGACCGTCTGGTCCGTCCGCTCCAGGAACTCCTCCCACTTCAGCGGGCGGTTGTCCATCGCGGACGGCAGCCGGAAGCCGTGCTCGACCAGGGTGCGCTTGCGCGAGGCGTCGCCCTCGTACATCGCGCCGATCTGCGGGACGGTGACGTGCGACTCGTCGATGACCAGGAGGAAGTCCTCCGGGAAGTAGTCGAGCAGGGTGTTCGGCGGGGAGCCGGGCTCGCGGCCGTCGAAGTGCATCGAGTAGTTCTCGACGCCCGAGCAGGTGCCGATCTGGCGCAGCATCTCGATGTCGTAGGTGGTGCGCATCCGCAGCCGCTGGGCCTCCAGCAGCTTGCCCTGCTTCTCCAGCTTCGCGAGCGTCAGCGCCAGCTCCGCCTCGATGCCGTTGACCGCGCGCTCCATCCGCTCGGGGCCGGCCACGTAGTGCGAGGCGGGGAAGACGTGGACCGAGTCGTCCTGGCTGATGATCTCGCCGGTGAGCGGGTGCAGGGTGTACAGCGCCTCGATCTCGTCGCCGAACATCTCGATCCGGACGGCGAGCTCCTCGTAGACCGGGAAGATCTCGATGGTGTCGCCGCGGACCCGGAAGGTGCCGCGGGTGAAGGCCACGTCGTTTCGGGCGTACTGGATGTCGACGAAGCGGCGCAGCAGCTCGTCCCGGTCGATCTCCTCGCCGACCTTGAGCCGCACCATCCGGTCCACGTACTCCTGCGGGGTGCCGAGGCCGTAGATGCAGGAGACCGAGGCCACCACCACCACGTCCCGGCGGGTGAGCAGCGAGTTCGTCGCCGAGTGGCGCAGCCGCTCGACCTCCTCGTTGATCGAGGAGTCCTTCTCGATGTAGGTGTCCGTCTGCGGGACGTACGCCTCGGGCTGGTAGTAGTCGTAGTACGAGACGAAGTACTCGACCGCGTTGTTCGGCAGCAGCTCGCGGAACTCGTTCGCCAGCTGCGCGGCCAGCGTCTTGTTCGGCGCCATCACCAGGGTGGGCCGCTGCAGCTTCTCGATCATCCAGGCCGTGGTGGCCGACTTGCCGGTGCCGGTGGCACCGAGCAGCACGACGTCCTTCTCCCCTCCCCTGATCCGCCGTTCCAGCTCGGCGATCGCCGCCGGCTGGTCGCCGTTCGGCTGGAAGGGGCTGACGACCTCGAAAGGCGCCACGGACCGCTCAATACTCGTGATGGGACGCACCACTCAACGGTACGACCCACCACCGACAAGCGAGGCCGGTTCGATCAGGCCGCGTGGGCCTCGAAGCTCATGGCCGGCTCCCGGGCGGGGTCGATCCGCACGACGGAGTCGAAGGCGGCGGCGAGTCGCTCGATCAGCGGAAGGGTCGGATCGACCCCGCTCTCCTCGATGCCCTCGACGGTCTCCTCGTCCAGCCCGGCCCGCTCGGCGAGCTCGGCGGGTGTCCACCCGAGCGCGGATCGTCGGGCGTACACAGCCTCGGCCAGCGCCATCCGCCGCCCGGCCGCGCGGTACTCCTCGCTCTCCCGGTGCTCCGCCGGCACGGTCCAACGGGTGTGGTAGCCGCTGCTCATCGCTGCTCCTCCCGGTCGTAGATCTCGTGATCGGCGGCGGGCCCGTGCTCCGCCTCGCAGACCTTCTGCGCGCGGCGCGCCCGTTCGACCTGATCGGTCTCGCGGTTCCTAGTCTTGCGGAAGACCGTCAGCAGCACAGCCCTCCGCCCCGGCGCGAGCCAGTACGTGATGCGCATGGACCCGATCCGCAACTCGCGCAGCGGGCCGCCCAGGTGGCTCGTCAACGGGAACGACAGCGCCTCGCCGTCCTCGGCGAGGCGGTCGGCGGCGCGTTCGGCCGCCCGGTACTCGACGGTCGGGCAGTTCTGGAGCCACACCCGCACCTCGGGCTCGATCTCGATCCCGTAGCCCGCCCTGGACTCGTCACCGGTCATGCCTCTCCCCCTCGCTCGGCAGTGGGAACAACTGCCGGGCGAGGGGGAGGGTCACGGGTCAGGCCTTGGCGCTGTCCCGGGCGAGGGCGACCAGGCGGGAGATGGCGCGCAGGTACTTCTTGCGGTAGCCGCCGCGCAGCATCTCCTCCGGGAAGACCTGGTCGAAGGGGAGGCCGGAGGCGGTGATCGGCAGCTCGCGGTCGTACATCCGGTCGGCCAGCACGACCAGGCGCAGCGCGGTGGACTGGTCGTCGATCTGGCGGACGCCGCGCAGGCAGACCGCGGCGACGTCGTCCAGCAGCGCGCCGTAGCGGCTGGGGTGGACGGCGGAGAGGTGGGCGAGCAGGGCGTCGAAGTCGTCCAGCGAGGCGCCGGGGGTGCGGGCCGCGGCGGCCGTGACGGCCTCGTCGGTGTACGGCGGCGGGGCGTCCGGCAGGCCGCGGTGGCGGTAGTCCTGGCCGTCGATCCGCATCGGGCGGAAGTGCGCGGACAGGCCCTGGATCTCGCGCAGGAAGTCGGCGGCGGCGAAGCGGCCCTCGCCGAGCTTCTCCGGCAGGGTGTTCGAGGTGGCGCACAGCTTCACGCCGTTGTCGACCAGCCGGCCGAGCAGGGTGGAGACCAGCACGGTGTCGCCCGGGTCGTCGAGCTCGAACTCGTCGATGCAGAGCAGCGTGTGCCCGGAGAGGGTCCGCACGGCCTGCTGGAAGCCGAGCGCGCCGACCAGGTTGGTCAGCTCGACGAAGGTGCCGAAGGCCTTGGGGCCGGGGGCGGCGTGCCAGAGCGAGGCGAGCAGGTGGGTCTTGCCGACGCCGTAGCCGCCGTCGAGGTAGACCCCGGCCGGGCCGGCGGGTGCGGGGGCGGAGCGGCGGAACCAGCTGCGCTTGGGCGCGGAACCGTTTCCTCCGCCGAGGGTCGCGGCGAACTGCTCCAGGACCTGGACGGCCTCGTACTGGCTCGGCTGGGTCGGGTCCGGAATGTACGTCCCGAAGCTCACGTCGGCGAACCGGGGCGGCGGGACCATCTCGGCGACCAGCCGCTCGGCGGGCACGACGGGTCGGCGGTCGGTGAGCGCGATCGGGGAGCCGGAGGCGTGTGCGGCTGCTATCGGCTCGGTCGCGGTTGCGGAGTGGGAGGCTGCGGGCACATCAGTAGAGGGTACGCCTGCCCCGTACGCCGTCCGAACGACCCGCGGCCCCGAGCCGGTCGACCCGCGGCCCCGAACGGCCCACGGCCCGCGGTGGAAGACTGGGGACATGCAACAGTTGATCAGCCCGCTGGGCGGGCGGCTCGCCGATCCGGCCGCACTGGAATCGCTCGCCGCCGTCTACGCGTACCCCGAACAGGTGAATCAGGGGCGCCCCTGGCTGCGCGCCAACATGGTGTCCGGCCTGGACGGCGGGGCCAAGCTGGACGGGCTGTCCGAGGGCCTCTCCGGCGATGCCGACAAGCGGATCTTCGGGGTGCTGCGGGCACTGTCGGACGTGGTAGTGGTGGGCGCGGAGACGGTCCGCGCCGAGGGCTACCGGCCGGCCCGGGCCCGCAAGGAGTTCGCGGCGGCCCGGGCGGCGGCGGGGCAGGCGCCCGCCCCGGCGATCGCCGTGGTGAGCCGCTCGCTGGAGCTGGACCTGACCGCGCCGCTGTTCACCGAGCCGCTGGTCAGGACGGTGGTCGTCACTACCGAGGACGCCCCCGCGGAGCGCCGCCGGGCGGTCGCCGGGGTGGCCGACCTGGTGCTCGCCGGCACCGGTTCGGTGGACCTGCGGGCGGGCGTGGCGGCCCTGGCCGAACGGGGCTGGACCAGGCTGCTGACCGAGGGCGGCCCGCGCCTGCTGGGGCAGCTGGCGGCGGCCGGCCTGCTGGACGAGCTGTGCCTGTCGCTGGCTCCGCTGCTCACCGGCGGCGACGCGCCGCGCATCCTGCACGATGCCCGAATGCCGGACGTGCAGCGGATGCGGCTGGTCTCATTGATCGAGCAGAAAGGATTCCTCTTCACCCGCTACCTGCGTCACCCCGGTTCGGACAACCCCGTGACCCCCTGATCGTGATCCCGTTATGGGATGCCGGGGCCCGGGGGCCGGCCACTGGAAGGGACTCACGTGTTCAAGACGGTACTGATGATCGAAAAGGCTCTCTCCGACGCGGACGTGGAGCTCGTCACCACGCTCCACGGCGAGGAGAAGGTGTCCTTCGTCGTCCTGATGCAGCCGCGCGGCCGGCAGGACGAACTGCTGCGGGCGCTCGACGACGTCGCCCTCGGCCACCTCGACAAGGTGGTGCACGAGCACGACGAGTCCGAGAGCGGTCCGACCGTGGCCGGCGAGTCGCTGGAGCACAGCCTGCGCCACCTGCGCTCGGCCGGGGCCGAGGCGGTCGGCGAGCTGGTCGGGGAGAAGCCGCTGGAGCGGCTGCGCGCGGTCGTCGGGGAGCAGCGGGCGGACGAGGTCGTGGTGCTCACCTCACCGCACTTCGTGGAGGAGTTCTTCCACCGCGACTGGGCCTCCCAGGCCCGGCACAAGGTGGGCGTCCCCGTGCTCAGGCTCTTCGCCAGCGACTCCTGACCCGACCGGCCCGGCACGCCGGTGGTGCAGAATCGTCCTTGCGGTCCGCCCGCGAGGACGATTCCGTCTTCCCGACCCGTCCGCCCGCCCTGTCTGCCCCCGCCCCTACGGAGCCACGCCTTGAACGACGCCGCGCACGACCTGCACGCCCCGCACTTCATCGGCATCGGCGGCGCCGGGATGTCCGGCCTGGCGAAGATCCTCGCCGTGCGCGGGGCCAGCGTCTCGGGCAGCGACTCCAAGGAGTCCGAGACCGTCCTCGCGCTGCGCGCCCTCGGCGCCACCGTGCACGTCGGCCACGCCGCCGAGCACGTGCCGGACGGCACCAGCAGCGTGGTCGTCTCCAGCGCGATCCGGGCCGACAACCCGGAGCTGGTGGCCGCCCACGAGCGCGGCATCCCGGTGGTGCACCGCTCCGACGCGCTGGCGGCGCTGATGGGCGGGCGCCGGGCGCTGGCGGTGGCCGGCACCCACGGCAAGACCACCACCACCAGCATGCTCGCCGTCGCCCTCGGCGAGCTGGGTCTGGACCCGTCCTACGCGATCGGCGGCGACCTCGACGCGCCCGGCTCCAACGCCCACCACGGCACCGGCGAGATCTTCGTCGCCGAGGCGGACGAGAGCGACCGCAGCTTCCACAAGTACGCGCCCGAGGTGGCGATCGTGCTCAACGTGGAGCTGGACCACCACGCCAACTACGCCTCGATCGAGGAGATCTACGAGTCCTTCGAGACCTTCGTCGGCCGGATCGTCCCGGGCGGCACCCTGGTGGTCTCGGCCGACCACGACGGCGCCCGCGAGCTCACCTCCCGGGTGGCCGGCCGCGAGGGCCTGAACGTGGTGACGGTCGGCTCCGCCGAGGACGCCGACCTGCGGGTGCTCTCGGTGGTCGCCCACGGCATGACCAGCGAGGTCACCGTCCTGCTGGACGGCACCGAGCTGAGCTTCACCGTCTCGGTGCCCGGCCGCCACTACGCCCACAACGCGGTGTCCGCGCTGGCCGCCGGCGTCGCGCTGGGCGTCCCGGCCGCCGATCTGGCCAAGGCGCTCGGCGCCTACACCGGCGTGCGCCGCCGGCTCCAGCTCAAGGGCGAGGCCGGCGGGGTCCAGGTGATCGACTCCTACGCCCACCACCCCACCGAGATGACCGCCGACCTGGAGGCCATCCGCGAGGGCCTGACCGGCGGGGGCCGGGTGCTGGTGGTCTTCCAGCCGCACCTGTTCAGCCGCACCCAGCAGCTCTCCGAGGAGATGGGCCAGGCGCTGGCGCTGGCCGACGCCTCGGTGGTGCTGGACATCTACCCGGCCCGCGAGGACCCGATCCCCGGCGTGACCAGCGAGCTGATCATCGACGCGGCCCGCCGGGCCGGCGCCGAGGTCACCGCGGAGCACTCCTTCGCCGCCGCCCCCGCCCTGCTGGCCGGCCTCGCCCGCCCGGGCGACCTGCTGCTCACCATGGGCGCCGGTGACGTCACCAACCTCGGCCCGGAAATCCTGCGGCACCTCGCGAACGTTGCTTCCAACGTCTGACGTACGTCCGTCCGACGTCCACCGCGACCGGGAGCCCGTGATGAGCTACGAGATCGAGAAGACCGAGGCCGAGTGGCGCGCCCAGCTCAGCCCCGAGGAGTACCACGTGCTCCGCGAGGCGGGCACCGAGCGGCCGTTCACCGGTGAGTACACCGACTCCAAGACCGTCGGCGTCTACGGCTGCCGGGCCTGCGGGGCCGAACTGTTCAGCTCCGAGACCAAGTTCGACAGCCACTGCGGCTGGCCGTCCTACTACGCGCCGCTGGCCGGGGACCGGGTCCAGTACATCGAGGACACCTCGCTCGGTATGCGCCGGGTCGAGGTGCGCTGCGCCCGCTGCGGCGGGCACCTCGGGCACGTCTTCGAGGGCGAGGGCTACGGCACGCCGACGGACCAGCGGTACTGCATCAACAGCGTCTCGCTGACGCTGAAGCCGGCCGAGTAGGGCCGGACCCGCGCGCGGAGGCCCGGACACGTACAGTGTCCGGGCC
>NZ_JBHUAL010000288.1:0-9297 GCF_042789775.1 Kitasatospora sp. NPDC056800
GCCCACTGTGCTGCGCTGGGCGGTTGGTGGGGTGGGTGCGCGGGTGGGTGAGTGGGAAGTCGGCGGGGCCGACTTCCCATGCTGCGCGGGCGGTTGGTGGGGAAGTGCCCGCGCGAGGTGGAGCGGGAAGTCGGTGGGGCCGACTTCCCGCGTTGCGCTGGGTGGGGCGGGGGGTCAGGAGCGGTGGTACTGGATGGGGGTGGTGACTTCGGCGCCGAGGGTGGTGGCGGCGTGGCGGGCCCAGTAGGGGTCGCGCAGCAGTTCGCGGCCGATCAGGACGGCGTCGGTGCGGCCTTCGGTGAGGAGGGCCTGGGCCTGGGTGGGGTCGGTGATCAGGCCGACGGCGGCCACCGGCAGGTCGGTCTCGCGGCGTACGGCCTCGGCGAAGGGCACCTGGAAGCCGGGCGCGGCCTCGATCCGGGCGTCGGGGACGAGGCCGCCGGTGGAGACGTCGAGCAGGTCGACGCCGTGGGCCCGGAGCTCCTTGGCGAGGCGGACGGTGTCCTGGGAGGTCCAGCCCTCGCGGCCGTCCTCCGGGTTCTCGGTGAGCCAGTCGGTCGCGGAGACGCGGAAGAAGACCGGCAGGTCCTCGGGCCACACCGAGCGGACGGCGTCGACGACCTCCAGCGCGAAGCGGATGCGGCCCTCGAAGGAGCCGCCGTAGCCGTCGGTGCGCCGGTTGGTGTGGGGGGAGAGGAACTGGTGCACGAGGTAGCCGTGGGCGCCGTGGACCTCGGCGACCTGGAAGCCGGCGTCGAGCGCGCGCCGGGCGGCGTCGGCGAACTGCCGCACGATCTCGCCGATCTGCTCCTCGGTGAGCTCGTCCGGCGTGGTGTGGGCGGGGGAGAAGGCCTCGGTGCCGGGGCCGACCGGGGTCCAGCCGTGCTCCTCGTCCGGGGCGACGGGGCGTCCGCGGTCGACCCAGGTGCGCTCGGTGGAGGCCTTGCGGCCGGCGTGGGCGAGCTGGATGGCCGGGACGGTGCCCTGGCTCTTCAGGAAGGCGGTGATCCGGCGGAAGGCGGCGGCCTGCTCGTCGTTCCAGATGCCGAGGTCGTACGGGCTGATGCGTCCCTCGGGGCTGACCGCGGTGGCCTCCGTGATGATCAGCCCGGTGCCGCCGGCGGCGCGGGCCGCGAGGTGGGTGAAGTGCCAGTCGGTCGGGACGCCGGCCGCGGCGCCGTCCGGGGCCGCGCTGTACTGGCACATCGCCGGCATCCAGATCCGGTTGGGGACGGTCAGGGACCGCAGGGTGAGCGGGGCGAAGAGAGAGGTGCTCATGTCGGACTCCCGGTGGGGTCGGCTGACGCCAGGACGCAGGTGAAGCAAGGATGCAGGGTGAAGCAAGGGCGAGCATGCAACTTTTGCAGCTGCATTTACACTCGTAAACAATAGTTGCGTGCGCACGGACTCGCAAGGGTTCCCCGTCGGCGCGCCCTCCCGACGCCCTCCCACCTGCGACAATCGCTTCCATGATCGAATCCGTAGCCACCAGCATCCCGGAAACGCCCCTCACCGTCGCCGCCGCCGCGATCATCCGGGACGGCCGGCTCCTGGTCGTCAGCAAGCAGGCCGCCCCCGAGGTCTTCTACCTCCCCGGCGGCAAGCCCGACCCCGGCGAGGACGCCCTCCAGGCGCTGGCCCGCGAGCTGGGTGAGGAGCTCGGCGCGGCCCCGGTCGACCCCCGCCACCTCACCGACATCCGCGCCACCGCCGCCCTCGAGGGCGTGCCCATGCTGATGACCGTCTTCACCGCCACCCTGGACCGCGAGCCCGTCCCCGCCGCCGAACTCGCCGACCTGCGCTGGACCGACGGCCGCGACGACACCCTGCGCCTGGCCCCCGCCGTCCGCGACCACCTCCTGCCCCTGCTGCGCGAACGCGGCGACCTGGCCTGACCCGCGGGCCCGGCCCGGAAACCGTTTCGGCCCCCGCCCGGGCGGGCGGGGGCCGGAGCGGCACGGGCGGTCCTCCGTCAGCGCGCCGTCTGCGCCACCCGCTGCGCCGGAACGGCGCCCCGCGCGGTCCGCGCGCCGGCGGAGGCACCAGCAGGGGCAGCTGGGGAGGCGCCCAGCGCGGTGCCGCGGGTCTCCTCCGCCCACGCCACGCAGACCAGCAGCCCGAGGGCGGTGACCCCGGCGGCGATCAGCATGGTCGGGCCGGTGCCCAGCCCGGTCAGCGACAGCGGCAGCAGGTAGGTGCCGACGGCCGCGCCGATCCGGCTCACCGAGGTGGCGACGCCCACGGCGGTGGCCCGGATCTCGGTCGGGAACAGCTCGTTGGGGTACGTCCAGTCGAGCACGTTGGGCCCGCCGCACAGGAAGGCGTACGCGCACAGCGCCAGCAGCGCGATCGCGGCCGGGGCGGTGGGCCACACGCCCAGCAGCGCCAGCGGGACGGTCATCAGCGCGAAGGACCAGATGATGACGGGCCGCCGGCCGCGGGTGTCGATCAGGCGCAGCGCCGGGTAGCAGCCGAGCAGGAAGACGAGGCTGATCAGGCCGGTGCCGAGGGTCTCCATCACGGTGCCGCCCGGCATGCCGAAGGAGGAGAGGATCTGCGGGCCGAAGGTGAGCATCGCGAACAGCGGGCCGACCTGGCACATGAAGAACAGGCCGCAGAACAGGGTGCGGCGCCGGTAGGGCTGGGTCATCAGCAGGCGCAGTCCGGCGGGGCGGCCGCGCTCGGCCGGATCGGGCATCAGCTCCCGGCCGTCGACCCGGACCCCGAGGTGCTTCTCGACCACCCGCACCGCGTCACCGACCCGCCCGTTGGCGGCCAGCCAGCGCGGCGACTCCGGCGAGCCGCGGCGGATCACCAGGAACACCACGCACAGCACCGTGGAGCTCGCCAGCATCCACCGCCAGCTGCCCGGCCCGGCCAGCTCCAGGAACAGGTAGCCCACCACGTAGGCGAGCACCGAGCCGGCGTACCAGGCGACGATCTGCTGCCCGAGCAGGCGGCCGCGCTTCTTGGCGGGCAGCCACTCGGCGAGCAGCGAGGTGGCGATGGGGTAGTCGGCGGCCACGGCCATGCCGAGCACGAAGCGCAGCAGGGTGATCGCCCACACCGCGTCCACCCAGAAGGAGAGCACCGAGCAGGCGACCATCACGAGCAGGTCGGCGGTGTACATCACCTCCCGGCCGATCTTGTCGGTCAGCACGCCGAAGAGCGCGCCTCCGACGAACATGCCGACCAGGGCGGCGGCGCCGATCAGGCTGACCTCGGCGGTGGAGAGCCCGAGGTCCGGGCGCATCCCGATCAGGGCGACGCCGACGATGCTCAGGATGTAGCCGTCGAGCAGGGGTCCGCCCGAACAGGCGAGGGCCAGCCTGCGGTGGAACGCGGTATACGGGGCGTTGTCGATGGTCTGGGACATGTACTTGGGGTCCTCCGGAGCGTACGGCACGCACTGCGCACCGTGCGCCGGGTAGACGGCAGGGGAAGACGCCGCCCACCTCGGACGGCGCCACCGCCCGGTCACAACGGGCGACCGTCCACGGTTGCCCCGGTTCCGAGGGGGCGCCACCGGGGCGAAGGTCGAGGGGATTCGCGACCAAGGTCCCGAAGCGGACGGGCCCTTCGCCCGTGCCGCCACGGCGCCCGCCCAGTCCCGCCACGGGGCCGCGCCGCCGGGCGCCGCGAACGCGCGCCGGACGTGACCCTGGTCACTTCGGACCGTCAACGGCCCCTGGAATGTGGCCCATTCCACACCTGGGCGGTGCCCGTCCGTACGGGACCGACCCCGCCGCGTCACCGCCGGGGCGCCGTCACGAGCCCGCCGTGAGCGCGGCGTCAGCCCGTTGTGAGCCCGTCGTCAGCTCCTCTCCGAGGGCCGCCCGAGCCCGCGCCCGCCAGCGGTACGGCGACGTCCGCGACGTGCTCCTGCGGCCCGGCGGTCGCCCAGTTCGGGTGGTACACCTCCCGGTCCGGCCCGCCCCGCCGGTACCCGCGGGCGGTGACCCAGGCGGCGACCGCGTCGTGGGCGGCGGCCATCGCGGCGGTGCGCCGGCGGGGCAGGGCGGTGTACGCCTCGCGGTGCGCGGGCTCGACGCGCGCCGCGAACGGGCCGTGCGGCCCGACGCCGTTCGGCCCGACCGCGTTCGGGGTGGGGGCGCAGACCTCGACCAGGGCCTCGCAGTCCTCGCCCACCAGGCCGTGGTAGGCCGCGAACAGCGGCCCCGACAGGCACGCCCCCGCCTCCCGCAGCCGGCCGAGCAGCAGCCCGGAGGCCTCGGCGAGGAAGCCGGGCAGCGCGGCGGCGTCCACGTGCCGCCGGACGAACAGGACGTGCTGCTCGGGCACGTCGCGCTCGGCGACCTCGAACACGGCCGTGCCCCGTCCGGCCAGGACCTCGCGGGCGTAGCCCACCGCCTCCCGGCGGGCCGCGTGCTCGGCCTCCCGCTCCCGCCAGTACGCCAGCAGCTCCCGCTCGCCCGCGTCGCCGTCCGACTCGGCCGCGTCCAGCACCGCCGCGATCCGCGCCAGCGGCAGCCCGGCGGCGCGCAGCAGCGCGATCCGCCGGGCCCGCTCGACCTGCGCCGGGCCGTACCGCCGCACGCCGGTGCGCGGGTCGACCAGGGCGGGCGGCAGCAGCCCCCGCGCGCCGTAGAGCCGCAGGGCCTTGAGGCTGAGCCTGGTCCGGGCGGCGAGTTCGCCGATGGTGATCGTGTCGTCCTGCACGCCCGCCACTGTGCCCCCTGCCCCAGGGGGAGGGGCAAACGCCGAACACGGAAGGAGGCGAACACGGAGAGGCAAGCCGCACCCCCTTTGTGGCGGTACGTCAGCCTTCCCACCGGATCCGCCCGCCTGTTCGCGGCGCCGAGCGGGCCGGTTCACCGGCGCGTGAACTGGAGGCCGTCCGTGCACGGTTGACTTCCCGCGGCCTGGGAGGAAACGCCCCCGGGCCGCACCGTCCGCGGGCGAACGGCACTTCCGGCGCCCCGCACGCCGCCGGAGACGCCCGAGCCCGCCGCCGCACGAGGAGACCCCCATGCCACCCCCGCCCGCCGGCACCCGCACCCGCACCCGCCGCCGCGCCCTGGGCGCGCTCGCGCTGGCCACCGCGCTGGCCGCCGGCCTGCCCGGCCTCGCCGCACCCGCCTGGGCCGCCCCCGCCCCCACCGACGCCCCCGCGCCGAGCCGGGCGCAAGCCGACCCCGGCCTGGTCCTGGACCGCCCCGGGGAGTCGGTGGTCACCCGCCGCGAGGTCACCCCCATCGCCCCCGGCCTGACCATGACCTCCTTCGACCGCCTCGGCGGCCCGGGCTGGATCCGCGGCAAGGTCCTCGTCGCCGACCTGGACACCGAGGGCCTGAGCGTCGACTACCTGTCCTCCGGCAAGGTGACCACCCGCCAGAGCGTCACCGACATGGCCCGCGGCGCCGGAGCCGTCGCCGCGATCAACGGCGACTACTTCGACATGAACGCCTCCGAGGCCCCCCTCGGCGTCGGCGTCTCCCGCAAGGACGGCCTGGTCCAGGCCCCCGTCGAGGGCTGGAACCAGGCCGTCACCGTCGGCACCGACGGCCTCGCCCGGATGGCCCAGGTCTTCCTGGAGGGCCACGCGAGCCTGCCCGGCGGCCGCGAGCTGACGCTGAACGGCGTCAACACCTACGGCCTGCCCGCCGACGGCGTCGGCGTCTTCACCCCCGCCTGGGGCGACGCCACCCGCGGCAACGTCGCCAACGGCTCCGCCGAGGTCGCCGAGGTCGAACTGCGCGACGGCCGGGTCACCGCCGTCCGCGACACGCTCGGCGCCGCCGTCCCCGAGGGCGCCACCGTCCTGGTCGGCCGCGAGGCCGGCGCCCGCGCCCTGCGCGACCTCAGGCCCGGCGACCGGGTCTCCGTCGGCTACCGCCCGCGCGCCTCCTTCGGCGAGGTCGCCGTCGCCGTCGGCGGCTACCAGGTCCTGGTCGCCGACGGCGTCGCCCAGCGCTCCGGCGAGAACGACGGCAACGAGCTCAACGCCCGTACGGCCGTGGGCTTCTCGGCCGACAACCGGCGCATGTACCTGGTCACCGTCGACGGCCGGCAGGCCGACAGCCCCGGCATCAGCCTCCCCGACCTCGCCGTCCTGATGCGCGACATGGGCGCCCACAACGCGCTCAACATGGACGGCGGCGGCTCCGCCGCGATGGCCGCCCGCCTGCCCGGCGCCGAGCGGGCCGGCACCGTCAGCAGCCCCTCCGACAACGGCGGGGAGCGCGCCGTCGCCAACGGCCTCGGCCTGTTCTCCACCCCCGGATCCGGCCAGGCCAAGGGCTTCCGGCTGCGCCCGGCCCCGGCCGTGGACACCGCCGCCCGCCTCTTCCCCGGCCTGCACCGCACCGTGCGCGCCCTGCCCCACGACGAGGCGTACGGCGCCGTCACCGCGACGCCGCCCGCCACCGCGTGGTCCACCGCCACCGGCGCCACCGTGAGCGTCGAGGGCCTCGGCCCGGACGCCGTCGTCACCGGCCGCGCCCCCGGCGCCGCCGAGGTCGCCGTCACCGCCACCGGCGCCGCGAAGGCCGTCCTGCCGCTGACCGTGCTCGGCCCGGCGGTACGCGTCAGCGCCGGCAGCGCGCCGATCGCCCTCGAAGGCGCCGGCGCCACCGCCCGCCTCACCGTCACCGGCTACGACGCGCTCGGCCACACCGCACCCGTCGAGGCCGCCGACGTCAAGGTCACCGGCGGCGAGGGCGTGGTCGAGACGAGCGCCGCCCCCGACGGCACCATCGCCCTCAAGGCCCTGGCCGACGGGAAGTCCGCCACCCTCAAACTGACCGTCGGCACCCTGGAGAGCGCCGTCGCCGTCACCGTCGGCATGACCGAGAAGCCGTTCGCCGAATTCTCCGACGCCGCCGCCTGGAAATCCGGCAACGACCGCGCCCCCGGCGGTTCGACGGCCCCCGCCCCCGGCCCCGACGGCACCCACGGCCTGCGCCTGGCCTACGACTTCACCCACTCCACCGGCACCCGCGGCCAGTACGCCATCGCCCCCGAGGGCATCGTGCTGCCCGGCCAGCCCCGCTCCATCACGATGTGGATCGAGGGCGACGGCAACGGCGCCTGGCTGCGTATCCAGTACCGCACCGCCGCCGGCGTCACCGCCAACCTCGACGCCCCGATGGTCACCTGGACCGGCTGGCGCAAGGTCGAGTTCCCCGTCCCCGCCGGCGTCCAGTACCCGCTCACCTTCCAGCGCTTCCGCCTGATGGAGACCAGCGCCGCCCGCTCCTACACCGGCGCCCTCACCCTCGCCGACCTGCGCGTCAAGGTCGCCCCCGACGTCGAACTGCCCGTCCAGCCCAAGGTCACCGACCCCGTCGTGCTCACCCACGGCACCGTCGACGGCCGCCCGCTGCGCGTCGCCGTCATGTCCGACGCCCAGTTCATCGCCCGCAGCCCCGACAGCGACATCGTCCAGGCCGCCCGCCGCACCCTGCGCGACATCGCCGCCGCCAAACCCGAACTCCTCGTCATCGACGGCGACTTCGTCGACGAGGCCGCCCCCGCCGACTTCGCCCTCGCCCGCACGCTCCTCGACGAGTTCGACCAGCTCACCGGCCACACCGTCCCCTGGCACTACGTGCCCGGCAACCACGAGGTCATGGGCCCCGGCACCATCGACAACTTCAAGGCCGCCTTCGGCGACACCACCCAGGTCTTCGACGTCAAGGGCACCCGCTTCGTCACCCTCAACAGCTCGCTCGGCACCCTGCGCGGCAGCGGCTTCGACCAGATCGCCACCCTGCGCACCGCCCTCGACAGCGCGGCCCAGGACCCGTCCGTCACCGGCCTGCTGCTCTTCGAGCACCACCCCACCCGCGACCCGCTGCCCGACCAGGGCAGCCAACTCGGCGACCGCAAGGAGGCCGCCCTCGTCGAGCAGTGGCTCGCCGACTTCCGCACCAAGGGCAAGTCCGCCGCCATGGTCACCGGCCACGTCGGCGCCTTCCACGCCCAGAGCATCGACGGCGTCCCGCACCTGATCAACGGCAACTCCGGCAAGGGCCCCGCCGCCGAACCCGACCGCGGCGGCTTCACCGGCTGGACGATGCTCGGCGTCAACCCCGCCGCCGGCCGCGTCACCGACCCCTACGCCACCGCCGACGACACCTCCGCCTGGCTGCGCGCCGAGGTCCGCGCCCGCGCCGACACCGTCGACCTCCAGGCCCCCACCGCCCTCGGCCTGCTCGAAACCGCCCCCGTCCACGCCACCTTCACCCAGGACGGCGAGCGCACCGTGCCCGTCGCCTGGCCCGTCACCGCCCAGTGGGGCGGCGCCGCCGTGCACATCGGCACCGCCGCGAGCGCCCCGCGCACCGCCGTCGCCGCCTACGACCCGGCCACCGCCACCCTGACCGGGCTGCGCCCCGGCAGCGGGACGCTGAGCGTCACCGTCGGCGGGGTGAAGGCCGAACAGCCGCTCACCGTCGGCGCGTTGCCCGCCTGCACCACCACCGTGCGCGGCCGGCACTCCTCGCTCGCCGTCACCTCGGGCGTCACCTGCCTCCAGGGCGCCACCGTCGACGGCCCGGTCCTGGTGCAGCCCGGAGCCTCCCTGGTCGCGCTGGACTCCGTCCTGTCCGGCCCGCTCTCCGCCCGCGGCGCGAACACCCTGGTGCTGAGCGACACCACCGTGAACGGCCCGGTCGCCGTCAGCGGCACCACCGGCACCACGGCGATCCTGCGCGCCACCCTGTCCGGCCCGCTCCACCTCGCGCTCAACAAGGGCGCCACCCTGCTGGCCGGCACCACCGTGAGCGGCCCGCTGGACTGCTCCGGCAACACCCCGGCCCCGGTGAACGGCGGCCTCGCCAACACGGTGAGCGGCCCGAAGGGCGGCCAGTGCGCGAAGCTGTGACTGACCGTCAGTGACCTCCCGCAGGCCCGGACCGTGACGAACGGTCCGGGCCTGCGGTGTCGTGTCCTACGTGGCCTGGTGGCTCTTGACGAGGTCCTGGACGGACTTGGGGACGGGGGTGCCCGGGGGGACGTGCTTGTCGGGGACGGGCTCGCCGTAGGTCTGACGCAGGGCGAGGACGCCGCCCCAGGCATGGGGGTAGTCCAAGTCCCGCTGGGTCTCGTGTTCGGGCCCCGTGGGGTGGGTCGCCGTCTTGGCGTGGACGGTCGTCCCCTCCTTGCCGAGGTCGACGGAGAGGACCCCGGTGGTGGGCATGTGCTGCCCGTCCGTGTTCAGGTCCTTGTCGTCGATTGGGGGCGTCTGGCCCCAAAGGCCGGGGGTGTGGTGGGGGGTGTGGGGGTCGGAGGGCTAGGGACGCCCGCGGGGGGCGACCATACACTGGGCCCCGG
>NZ_JBHUAL010000289.1:0-9122 GCF_042789775.1 Kitasatospora sp. NPDC056800
GTACGGCCCCGGCGGGCCGGCGCTCCCGGGCCCCCGCCGGGGCCGTACGCGTTCCCGGGCTCTCACCGCGCGGCCCGCTCCCTGCCCGCTTCCTGCCCACGCCGCGTCCGTCCGTCCGACGGGAACCATCCGGCGCCGCCCCGAGTCTTTGTCAATGCTTTACCATTCCATTGCCAAGACCCGACCTTCGGAGTGCCCGCACCGTGACCAGCCTCGCCCTCGGCCCGTCCTGGCTCGATCCGACCACCCTGATCTCCACCTTCGGCCTGATCGGCATCCTGGCCATCGTCTTCGCCGAGTCCGGCCTGCTGATCGGCTTCTTCCTGCCGGGTGACTCGCTGCTGTTCACCACCGGCCTGCTGGTGGCCGGCGGCACCTACCTGCACCAGCCGCTCTGGCTGGTCTGCGCGCTGATCGTGGTCGCCGCGGTGGCCGGGGACCAGGTCGGCTACCTCTTCGGCCGCAAGGTCGGCCCGAGCCTGTTCCGCCGTCCCGACTCCCGGGTCTTCAAGCAGGAGAACGTGGAGAAGGCCGCCGCCTTCTTCGACCGGCACGGGCCCAAGGCGATCGTGCTGGCCCGCTTCGTGCCGATCGTGCGCACCTTCACCCCGATCGTGGCCGGGGTGAGCAGGATGAACTACCGCGGCTTCGTGGTGTTCAACCTGGTCGGCGGCGTGCTGTGGGGCGGCGGGGTCACCGTGCTCGGCTACTTCCTGGGGCAGATCCCGTTCGTCCGGGACAACATCGAGGCCATCCTGGTCGGCATCGTGCTGGTCTCGGTGATCCCGGTGGCGGTCGAGCTGCTGCGGGCACGCCGCTCCGGCGCGGCCGCCGCCGACCGGCACCGCGCCGGGTAGGCGTCCGCCGCTCCGGCCACGGGACGCCGCGTACATGTGCGTCGGGCTGTTCGATCAGGCAAGGTGTAACCCGAGATCGAGCGGTGGCCGGCGGCCGCCAGGGGCGGCAAGGAGTGGAAGTGCCTAAGCGGGGCCGACCGGGTGCGGGCAAGCGGGCGAGGGGAGGCCGGGCGGCCCGACAGCCGCGGCAGGCGTCCCCGAAGCCGGTGCACCCCGCCGACGCCCCGCCCACCGAGGGCCTGCTCGGCCACCCCGCCCCGGTGGTCGAGCCCACCACCGTCGTGCCGCTCGTGCCGCCCGTCCCGGAGACCAGGGGCCTGCTGGCCCCGGAGCCCGAGCGGGTGTCCGAGCCGGTGCCCGCGTCCGTGGCCGGGCGGGTCGAGGACGAGCGCCCGGTCCGCCGCCGCTCGGTCGCCGAGGACACCCTCACCCCCGAGGAGTGGCGGGCGGCCGGCTACACCCCGCCCACCGGCATCCCGGTCCCGGACCTGACCGCCGGCGCCCCCGGCGAGGCGCCCTGGCCGGACCGGATGCGCACCCTGCTGCGCACCCCGATGTCCGAGCGCCCCGCCTTCGAGCGCACCGCCCGCGAGATGCACCCCTCCGCGGCCGTCACCCGCAACGTCCCGCGCATCCTCGACCTGACGCTGCGCATCGGCGAGCTGCTGCTGGCCAGCGGCGAGGCCGCCGAGGACGTCGAGGCGGCGATGCTCGGCATCGCGCACGCCTACCGGCTGGACCGCTGCGAGCCGCAGGTCACCTTCACCCTGATCGGCATCTCGTACCAGCCCTCGCTGGTCGAGCCGCCGGTCACCGCCGACCGCGTGGTGCGCCGCCGCACCTCCGACTACACCCGGCTCGACGCGGTGTACGCGCTGGTCGCGGACATCACCGCGGAGCAGGTGACGGTCAACGACGCCTACCGCCGGCTCGCGGCGATGCGCCGCAACCGGCACCCGTACCCGGCCTGGTTCCTCGCCCTGACCACCGGCCTGCTGGCCGGCGCGGCGACCTTCCTGGTCGGCGGGAAGATCGACGACAAGGCCTGGCTGGTGTTCGCGAGCGCCTTCGTCGCGGCCGTCCTCGGCGACCGGCTGGCCTCCGCCCTCGCCAAGCGCCGGCTGCCGGAGTTCTACCAGTTCGTGGCGGCCGCGATGCCGGCCGCGGCCTCCGGCATCATCCTCTCGCTCAACGACTGGGGCCTGCGCGGCTCGGTCGTGATCACCGGTGGCCTGTTCGCCCTGCTGCCCGGGCGCGCCCTGGTCGCCGCCGTGCAGGACGGCCTGACCGGCTTCTACATCACCGCCGCGGCCCGTCTGCTGGAAGTGGTCTACCTGGTCGCGGGCATCGTGATCGGGGTGATGGTGATCCTCTACCTGGGGGTCGGCTTCGAGGCGAACCTGCGCCCGGACGAGAGCCTGGTGGGCGTCAACTACCCGCCGGTCCAGATGGTCGCCGCGATGCTGCTGACCCTGGCCTTCGCGACGCTGCTCCAGACCGACCGCCGGACGCTGGCCCTGGTGACCGTCAACAGCGGCATCGGCTGGGCCAGCTACGGTGCGCTGGTGTACAACGCGGGCGTCAACCCGATCGCGGCGACCGGTGTGGCGGCCGGCCTGGTCGGCCTGTTCGGCCAGCTGATGGCGCGCTACCGCAACGGTTCGGCGCTGCCGTACGTGACCGCCGCGATCGGCCCGCTGATGCCCGGTTCGGCGCTCTACCTCGGGATGCTCGCCTTCGCCCAGGGGCACTCCAGCGCCGGTCTGGTGTCGGTCTTCCGGGCGGCGGCGATCGCGATGGCGCTGGCGGTCGGGGTGAACCTCGGTGGGGAGATCGCCCGGCTGTTCCTGAAGCTGCCGGTCGGCGCCGAGCGCCCGTCGCTCTACCCGGTCATGCCCCGCCGGGCGGCCAAGCGCACCCGGGGCTTCTGACCGGACGGCGACCCGGTGTTGGGGGAGACGTGGGCCCCGGGCCACGTCACGGCAGGCAGGACGCAGGACCAGGAACGAAGGTAAGACCCATGACGACACTGCTGGACGGCTACCGCGAGCACATCGTCGCCGCGCACAAGCAACCGCTGTTCCTGCTGCTGGTCGGATTCATCACCTCCTTCGTCTTCATCCGGTTCAGCGTCCGGATGATCCGCGCCCAGGTGCGCTGGTGGCCGGGCAACGTGACCCCGGGCGGCCTGCACATCCACCACATGGTGTTCGGCCTGGGCTTCCTGCTGCTCGGCGGCATCGGGGTGTTCGCCACCTACGGCGGGCACCCGTGGATCGACTGGTTCGGGCTGGCCTTCGGCATCGGCTGCGGCCTGGTGCTGGACGAGTTCGCGCTGATCCTGCACCTGGACGACGTGTACTGGAGCGAACAGGGCCGTAAGTCGGTGGACGCGGTGATCTTCGGCATCCTGTTCACCTCCCTGCTGCTGGTCGGGTACGTGCCGCTCGGCGTGGTGCCCGGCGAGGAGACCAGGTGGGGGCTGATCACGATCATCTCGGTGAACTCGCTGGCCTCGGTGGTCACCCTGCTCAAGGGCAAGGTGTGGACCGGCCTGCTCGGGATCATGGTCCCCGGCCTGTCCTGGATCGGGGCGATCCGGCTGGCCCGCCCGAGCAGCCCCTGGGCCCGCTGGCGGTACGCCACGCGCCCCCGGCGCCGGGCGCGTGCGCTGCGGCGCGAGCGCCTGCTGCACCGGCGCGCGGACCGGGCCCGCACCTGGCTCTTCGACCTGATCGCCGGGGCCCCCGACAAGGTGCCCGCCAACCACCCGGCCGCGCACCGGGTGGCCGAGCGGATGGCCGCCCGGGCCAGCGCCCACCTCGACGCGCACGCCGCCCGGGCGCTGGCCCGCCGTCAGGCCCGACTGGCCGACCGCCGCTCGGCGGCCGCCGCCGGGACGGCGGGGCGGGCCCCGGGTGCGGCGGACCCGGCGGTCGGGCCCGGTCCGGACCGCTCCCGCCTGGCGCAGCAGCGTCGCCGTACCGTCCGGGCGGGGCGCAGCCGGGCCTTCGCCGTCGGTCCGACCGGGCTGGAGAGCCGGCCCGCGCGGCACCCCAGGCTGCGGACGCACACCCGCCGGATCGGCCGGTAGCCCGCCCTGGCCGCCGCCCGCTCTCGTCCGCCCTTCGCGGCCCGCCTCGGGCGCCTGCTCGGAGCCGACATTTGGTCAGATCATCTGATCGTCACCCGACCGGCGGAGCACTTTTCCAGGTGTGAAGCCTGCCGGAATTGAGAACATGAGCGTCATGTGACCGTTCTGTCACGTGATGGGATGATTCATCGGACTCCCCGCCACCACCGGGCCGCCGGGCCGTCGCCCGCCCGCCCCGATGCCGCGCACCGTCCGACGCCGTCCCCTCCGGACCCGTCAGAAGGGATGATGTCGCGTGGCTCGCAGGCTCCTGCCGACCCTCCTGTTGTCCCTCACCGCACTGCTCGGACTGCTTCCCGCCGCCCAGGCCGCCCCCGCGCTCGGCGAACCCGTCACCGGTGTACCGGCGGTCGGCCGGCCCGCGGACGAGGAGCCGTACCCGACCACCGAGGAGATCGACCGGGCCCGGGCCGAGGCCGAGGGCAAGGCCTCCTCGGCCGCCGCCCTGGAGGCCGCCCTCACCGCCGCCCGGGCCGAGCTGGACCGGGCCGGGCGCACCGCCGAACAGGCCGTCGAGGCCTACAACGGCGCCCAGCTGGCCCTCGCCCGGGCCCGCGCCGAGGAGGCCGCCGCCGCACAGCGCGCCGCGGCCGCCGAGACCGAGCGGGTGGCCGCCGCCGAGGACGCGGCCCGGTTCGCGGCCGAGACCTACCGGCAGGGCGCGGGCGCCGAACTGTCCGCCCTCAACGCCCTGCTCGGCGCCCACGGCCCGCGCGAGGCGGGCGAGCGCGCCGCCGCGGTCGGCCAGGTCAGCGAGCGCACCCGGCAGATCCTGGACGCCGCCACCTCCACGGCCGCCGCCGCCCGCCGCGCCTCCGCCGAGGCCCGGGCCGCCACCGGGGCCGCCGGGAAGGCCGCCGCCGAGGTCGGCGCGGCCAAGGCCCGGGCCGAACAGCGGCTGGCCGCCCAGCAGAGCGAGGTGGCCGCCGCCGGGCAGCGCCGCGAGCAGCTGCTCGTCGAACTGGCCGCCGCCCGGAACACCACCGTCGAGCTGGAACGCCGGCGCCGCGAGGCCCTGGAGGCGATCGCCGCCCGCGAGGCCGAGGCCGCCGCCCGCGCCGCCGCCGAACAGGCCGCCCGGGAAGCCGAGGCCGCGGCGGCGGCAGAGGCGGCAGCGGCCGCCGCTGCCAGGGCCCAGGCCCCGCCCCCCGCCCGTCCGTGGTCCGCCGAGGGCGCGGCCGCCGCCATCGCCTTCGCCAAGTCCAAGATCGGCCTGCCCTACGTCTGGGGCGGCGAGGGCCCGGGCGGCTACGACTGCTCCGGGCTGACGATGATGGCCTGGCGCGAGGGCGGCCGGCAGCTCAACCACTTCGCCGCCGACCAGTACGCCCAGAGCACCCCGATCGGCTACCGCCAGCTGCGCCCGGGCGACCTGGTCTTCTGGACCGACACCGGCCGCGCCGCCGACATCTACCACGTCGGGCTCTACATCGGCGACGACCAGATGATCGAGGCCCCGCGGGCCGGCATGCCGGTCAAGCAGGCCAGCCTCTGGATCATGGGCACCCCGAACTTCTACGCCCGCCCCTGACCCCCGGGCCGGCGAGCCGCGGTCAGCACCTCGACGGGGGCGGTCGGCACCACCCCCTCGGCGGCGGCCGCGAGGGCGGGGTCGAGGGTGACCAGGGCGTCCGCCTGGAGCCGGGGCAGCGTGAGGTACTCGGCGTCCAGGGTGTCCGGCAGGCCGAGCCGCTCGGCGATCCGCCAGGCGGTGGCCTGCAGGACGCGGTCGCCGAGCAGCCGGATCCGCAGCGCCCGCACCGCGTCGAGCGCGCGTTCGGCGTCCCGCTCGGCCAACTCGCCCCGCCGGACGGCCCCGTAGAGGAGCGACAGCAGCTGCGAGCGCAGCAGGGTCGGGGCCGGCAGCTGGTGCCCGGCGGGGGCCGCGGCCCCGTCCCGGACCAGGTGGAGGGCCACCTCCGGAGTGATCACGTACGTGGCCATGGCGGTGGCGGCCTCCTCGGGGCGCGGGGATCGCCGACCAGTCAACTCCGGCGGGCGCCGCCCGTGGTGGACGCCACGAGGACCGCCGTGAAGGCCGTCACGAAGGCCGCCGCTCCGGCGGGCTACCGGTCGGCCAGGTCGGCCAGGGCCTGGCGGCTGTCGCGCAGCCGCACGACGGTCCAGCCCCAGGCGGCGGCGAACGGGATCGACACGAGGAACACGGCGAGCGCGCCACCGATCCGGCCGATCATCTCGGAGTCGCAGGCCTCCGCCATGTGGAAGCCGGTCGGCTCGTAGAAGGCCGGTGTGCCGCAGATCCCCGCGGCCGGGAGGAAGACCAGCCACAGCGCCCAGAGCCAGCCGGCCACGGTCAGCCCGCCGACCAGCTTCACCGCCAGCGACCAGCTCTCGTAGTCCTTCAGCCGGCGGACGTACTGGTCCTCCATGGTTCCCCCCGAAATCGGATCGTTTGTGCCTGAACCGGCACGAGGATGCCAGGTCGGGCCGCCGGGACGCCACTGTCGGCGGGTCGCGCTAGCGTGGCCGCCGGACCGGCACTGAGGAGGCGTCATGCGGCTGCGGGATGTTCGGGCGGGGGACGTCGAGGCGTACGTCCGGATGCGGTGCGACCCGGTGATGATGGCCGAGCTGGGCGGGCCGCTGCCCCGGGAGAAGGTGGAGGCGCGGCTGCGCAAGGACCTGGCCGAGGTGGCCGCGGACGGCGCCTGGATCAGGATGATCGTGCCGGACGGCGCCGGGGGCGACGAGGCCGCGGGCGTCGTCACGCTCTGGTCGGACGAGGAGGACGGCGTGCCGGTCTCCGAGATCGGCTGGATGGTGCTGCCCGAGTACCAGGGCCGCGGCCTCGCCAAGGCGGCCGTCCGCCTGGTGCTGGACGCCGCCGCCGAGGACGGCCGCTGGGGCGAGGTGCACGCCAACCCGGGGACGGCCAACGGGCCGTCCAACGGGATCTGCCGGGCGCTCGGCTTCCGGCTGCTCGGCGAGCGGGACCTGGACTTCGCGGACCGCGTCCTGCGGACCAACCACTGGGTGGTGGTGCCGGGCGAGCACACCGGGTCGCGCACGGAATAAATCGGATGCCGCCCCCGAAAGGCCGCCGTACGGTGGCCCCATGGGCAACAGCAACGATCACGCGGCCGTCGACACCGTGAGCGGGCTCCAGGTCCGGGCCGTCTCGGTGGACGAGGTCGCGGAGTGGAACCGGGCGCTCAACTTCGGCTTCCTGCGCCCCGAGGTGGCCGTCGCGGAGGACCTGCGCCGCCGCTACTGGGAGCCCGGCCGGATGCTGGCCGGCTTCGACGGCGAGCGCCAGATCGCCACCTTCCGCAGCTTCGACACCGAACTGACCGTCCCGGGCGGGGCCGTCGTGCCGGCCGACGCCATCACCAACGTCGCGGTCACCGCCACCCACCGCCGCCGCGGCCTGCTCAGCGCGATGATGCGGCGGGACCTCGCGGCCGCCGCCGAGCGCGGCAGCGCGGTCGCGATCCTGGCCGCCGCCGAGTACAACATCTACGGCCGCTTCGGCTTCGGCCCGGCCACCCAGGGCGCCGGCTGGAACATCGAGCTGCGCCGCACCCGCGGTCTGCGCGAGGGCCTGCCGGGCGTCCCCGGCGGCCGGACCGACTTCGTGACCATGGCGGAGCTGCGCGAGCTGGGAGCAGACCTGCACGAGCGCTGGCGGCGCACCCAGCCGGGGGCGATCGAGCGCGACACGCTCTGGTGGGAGCGCACCTCCGGCGAGGTGCGGGCGCCGGGCGACGAGTTCAAGGAGCCCTTCGCCGCCGTCCACCGGGACGCCGCCGGGGAGGTCACCGGCCTGGTGCTCTACCGGATCGCCAACAAGTGGGACGGCGCCTACCCCGACTGCAAGCTCACCGTGAGCGAGTTCATCGCCCTCGACCTGCCCACCGCCGTCGAACTGTGGCGCCTGGTGCTGTCGGTCGACTGGGTGTCCCGGGTCGAGGTGCCCAAGCTCGCCCCGGACGACCCGCTGCCGCTGCTGCTCCAGGACCCGCGCGCGGCCACCCCGCACGAGGACAACGGGGACCTCGTGTGGCTGCGGGTGCTGGACGTCGAGGCCGCGTTCGGCGCCCGGAGCTACGGCGCCCCCGGCCGGGTGGTGCTGGAGGTCGACGACAGGCTCGGCTACGCCTCCGGCCGTTGGGCGCTGGAGACGGCCGAGGACGGCACCGGCCGCTGCGTCCGGACCACGGACGACGCCGACCTCGCGCTCGGCGCCTCGGAGTTGGGCTCGCTCTACCTGGGCGCGGAGACGGCGTCGAGGCTGGCCGCGGCCGCCCTGCTCACCGAACTGCGCCCGGGCGCGGCCGCCGCCGCCGACCTGCTGCTGCGCACCCCGCTGCGGGCCTGGACGCCGACCGAGTTCTGATCCTGTGCGCGTGCCGGAGGCCGACCCGTTCGCGGGCCGGCCTCCGGCGTGACGACAGCCGCAACAGCCGCTCGGGGCTCAGGAGATGGTGTAGACCTGCTTGGCGCTCGCCCGGTAGGCGTCGATCGCCCACTCGCGCCACGAGCTGACGCGCAGCTCCAGCTTCTCGCCCTTGTTCAGGGTCCCGGAGACCTTCACGTCGGCGACGCGCGGCGACTTCTTGCAGTCCGCCTCGGCGGACTGCTTCCAGCTCTCGCCGGCGCCTCCGTACTCGAGCCACGCGGTGACCCTGCTGGCCACGTCGCAGGTCGCGTCGGCGGTTCCCACGAAGGAGTATCCGCCCTCGCCGTCCCAGGACAGCGTGCCCTTGACCGTGCCCAGGCCCTGGTAGTTCTTCACCCAGAGGTCGACGGCGGTGGAGCCGGGTGCCACCGAGTTCGGGGCCGCCACCGCGTGGGGCGCGGCCAGGGCCGTCGTGCAGGCGGCGAGCAACACCACGGGAGCCATGCGGGACTTGAGAGTCGAGGTCAGGGAACGCATGTGAACTGATCTCCTTGTCTTCCTGTCGGATTGCATGTTCACGCTAGATCGCCGCGGTGGGCGCTTCCATCCCTCGAACGGGTGAATGATCTTCGGCCAAATCGAAAATCCTGCCGACTTGATCCGGCTGGGGCATGGTGGTTGACGACAAGTCAGGGCGTGGATGGTGGGGTCCCGAAACGCATCCGGCCGGGCACTCCCGGTGGGGGAGTGC
>NZ_JBHUAL010000290.1:0-9106 GCF_042789775.1 Kitasatospora sp. NPDC056800
GACGCCTACTCCGGCTTCTCCGCGGTGCCCGCCCCGGCGGACTTCTCGGCGTCGGCCGCCTTCTCCGCCTCGGCGGCCCGCTCGGCCTTCTCCGCCTTCTCGGCCTCGGCCGCCTCCGCCTTCTCCGCCTTGGCGGCGGCCCGGCGCTCGGCGTCGGCCTTCTTCTTGTCCTCGGCGATCTGCCGCTTGGCGGCGGTCGCGTAGATGTCCACGTACTCCTGGCCGGAGAGCCGCATGATCTCGTACATCACCTCGTCCGTCACCGAACGGAGGATGAAGCGGTCGTTCTCCATGCCGTGGTAGCGGGAGAAGTCCAGCGGGCGGCCGATCCGGATGCCGGGGCGGATGCCGAAGTTGGGGACCACCTGGCCGGGCGGCTGCACCTTCTCGGTGTCGATCATGGCGACCGGGATCACCGGGGCGCCGGTGGCCAGCGCGACGCGGGCCAGGCCGCCGACCTTGCCGCGGTACAGCTTGCCGTCGGGCGAACGGGTGCCCTCGGGGTAGACGCCGAACAGCTCGCCCTCCTCCAGCACCGCGATGGCGCTGCGGATCGCGGCCTCGCCGGCGCCGCGCACGCCCGAGCGGTCCACCGGCAGCTGGCCGACGCCCTTGAAGAACGCGGCGGTCAGCCGGCCCTTGAGGCCCGGGGTGTTGAAGTACTCGGCCTTCGCGATGAAGGTGACCCGGCGCTTGATCAGCGCGGGGAAGAAGAACGAGTCCGAGAAGGACAGGTGGTTGCTCGCGATGATCGCCGCACCCTCGGTGGGGATGTTCTCCTCGCCCTCGATCCAGGGCCGGAAGAAGATCCGAAGCAGTGGCGCGACGATCATCTTCATCAGTCGGTAGAACAACCCGGGCCTCCTGTTATGCGGACCGGTCGATCCTAATGCCCCGCGGCCGCCCGCTGTGCCCGGCCCCGCCGAAGCGGCCGTACCCGGCCTGCTCGTAGGGGGTGTACGACCCGGCGCGGAGCGTGGGACGATGCGAATTCGCAGCACCTCCCCTCCAGCGTCCCCTCCCCCAGCGCCACCCGCCCGCGAAGGAGTCCGCCATGCCGTTGCTGCCCGGTGCCGAGCCGTACCGCCACCGCGGCGGACCGGTGGGGGTGCTGCTCTGCCACGGCTTCACCGGCTCGCCGCAGTCGCTGCGGCCGTGGGCCGACGAGCTGGCGGCGGCCGGTTGCACCGTGTCGCTGCCGCTGCTGCCCGGGCACGGCACCCGCTGGCAGGACATGCAGCTCACCCGCTGGGAGGACTGGTACGCCGAGGTCGAGCGGGAGCTGCTGGCGCTCGCCGAGGAGTGCGAGCAGGTCTTCGTCTGCGCGCTGTCGATGGGCGGCGCGCTGGCGCTGCGGCTCGCGGCGCTGCACGGGCCGACGGTCTCCGGCCTGGTGCTGGTCAACCCGTCGGTGCGCTCGGACACCCCCGCGAGCGCGCTGCTGCCGGTGCTGCGCCACCTGGTCCCCAGCCTGCCCGGGGTCGCCGATGACATCGCCCGGGCCGGCGTGAACGAGGTCGGCTACGACCGCACCCCGCTGCACGCCGCCTGGTCGCTGAGCCTGCTGTGGCGGGAGGTCCAGCGGCTGCTGCCGGAGGTGACCCAGCCGGTGCTGCTGTTCCACAGCCCGCAGGACCACGTCGTCTCGCCGGCCAACTCGGAACTGGTGCTGGCCCGGATATCCTCGACGGACGTGACGGAGCGGCTGTGCCAGCGCAGCTTCCACGTCGCGACGCTGGACCACGACGCGGCGGAAATATTCGCGGCCGGCCAGGACTTCATCCGACGGCTGGCTCCCGCGCACGCGGCGGGCGTCACCCGGGTCGAATCCGACGATCACCATGGCTGAAGGGCCGGAAGTGCACGAGAGCAGCACGGCGGGCGGCGGGGACGAGACTCCCCGCGAGGACGGCGCGACCAAGGACGGCGGGACGAACGCGGCCGCCCCGGGCGGTGCGCCGACGGACCGTACGGGCCCGGACGGCACCCCGACGCCCCCGCCCGTCCAGGACGTCGCCGGGGGCTCCGCCGGGAACACCGCCGAGGGCGCCCCGGGGGAGGCCGCCGAACGCCGTCCGCGCCGTGCGCCCGAGCGCAGCCAGGCCGAGCAGGACGCGATCTTCGCCGCCCTGGTGGCCCAGTTCGACGACCCGGTCGACCTCAACAACCCGAACTGGCCCGAGGTCGAGAACCTCCGGGCGCAGAACGAGCTCAAGGGCGGCCACAAGGAGGGCGGCCCCGGCGGTCGCGGCGACCAGGACGACCTCTCCGACCTCGCCCCCCAGCCCCGCCCCCGCTCCGGCCGGCCGGTGATGCCGGCGGGCGGCGCGGGCCCGCGCGACTTCGAGCTGGCCGAGGAGACCGACGAGGGCCACTTCGTCCCGCCGGAGCCCCCGCCGCTGCCGCCCGCCGACGTGACCGCCAAGTTCGCCTGGCTGGCGGTGCTCGGCGGCCCGGCGCTGCTGCTGGTCGACGCGGTGGTCTGGCGGGAGATCTCCGGCTGGCCCGCCTGGGTGGGGATCACCGCCTTCCTCGGCGGCTTCGTCACCCTGGTCGCGCGGATGAAGGACCGTGACGAGGACGAGCCGGAGGACCCGGACCACGGCGCCGTGGTCTAACCGTCCGTCCGGCCGCCCGTCACGCCGTCCGGTCGGCCGGCCGGCAGTTCGAGGACGGCGAGCACCGGCAGGTGGTCGGTCGCGGCCCGCAGGTCGGACTCGGTGACACCGGGCAGCCCGTGCGGCACCCCGCAGCCGAGGACGGTGATCCCGGGCGTGGCGAAGACGGCGTCGATCCGCTGGTAGGGGCGCTCCGGCACGGAGGTGAACTCGCCTCCCCAGGGCGCGGTCGGGTACCCGTCCTGGAGCCGGGAGGCCAGCAGCCGCCAGCCCGGCCCGTCCGGGTGCTCGTTGAAGTCCCCTGCCACGATGCCGAGTTCGGCGATCCCGAGCTGGTCGAGCAGCAGCTCGAACTGCCCGTACCGCTCCTCCTGGTCCAGGCTGAGGTGGCAGCTGGTGACGGTGAACGGCGCCGTGCCGGGCAGCCGCAGCAGCGCGCCGGCGAAGCCCCGGGCGTGCAGGCCGCGGGTCTTGGGCAGCAGCCGGTCGTGCACCCCCAGTAGCTCCACCGCGCCGGGCCGGCCGAGCAGCAGCGGGCCCGCGGCGGTGCGGCCGCCGCCGGCCAGGACGGCCGTCCCGGTGCTCCGGGCCAGCCAGGCGGCCTGGCCCTCGGGCCGCCAGTAGCGCGGGGACTCCTGGACGCAGACCAGGTCGGGCGCACAGGCCCGGATCACCCGGGCCAGCGCCCGCCGGTCGTCGCGCAGCGAGCGGATGTTGTAGCTGAGCAGGCGCAGCCGGCCCGGGCCGGGCGGCGGCAGCGGCTCGGCCCGTACGGCGGTCGCGGCGCCGGGCCCTGCCTCGGCGGTCGTGGTCGCGGCGGCGGTCGTGGTCGCGGCGCTCATGGTCCTCCCCTGGGCGGTCACCGGAACGCTCCGACCGTACGCGGCCGGGCCGGGACGTGCGACGGCGGCGGTGCGTCCGGGAGCGGTCGGGGC
This sequence comes from Kitasatospora sp. NPDC056800, assembly GCF_042789775.1. Taxonomy (NCBI): domain Bacteria; kingdom Bacillati; phylum Actinomycetota; class Actinomycetes; order Kitasatosporales; family Streptomycetaceae; genus Kitasatospora; species Kitasatospora sp. NPDC056800. The sequence continues at coordinate 3,554 of NZ_JBHUAL010000290.1, forward strand.
CCGGTCGCACCGCCGCCGGCGGGCTCGAAGGGGTACGGCGGTTACGGGACGCGGGCGAGGTCCGCCGCGCCGACGATGCCGGCGGCGGAGCCCATCGAGGCCAGCACGACCTCGGCGCGCGGCCGGTGCACCCCGCCGGTCAGGTAGTGCTCGAAGGCCTTGGCGACCGGGTCGAGCAGCAGTCGGCCGGAGTCGGAGACGCCGCCGCCGAGCACGAAGACGGCCGGGTCGAACAGCGCGGCGAGGTCGGCCATGCCGCGGCCCAGCCAGTCGGACAGCTCGGCGTAGCACTCCAGGGCGAGCGGGTCGCCCTCCTCGGCGGCCTGGGTGATGTGGATGCCGCGGATGGTCTCGGCCACGCCGTCGTTGAGCTCCAGCATCCGGTGGCCGCGCTGCGGGTCGGCGGCGGCCTTCTCCCGGCCGTAGCGGCGCAGCGCGCGCCCGGAGCCGTACTGCTCCCAGCAGCCCTTGCCGCCGCAGCCGCAGGCCAGGCCGTCGGGGACCATGTTGAGGTGGCCGATCTCGCCGGCCACGCCGAAGCGGCCGCGGTGCAGCCGGCCGTCCAGGACGATGCCGCCGCCGATGCCGGTGCCGACGGTGATCAGCACCATGTCCTGGTGGTCGGCGGCCGCGCCGAAGCGGAACTCGGCCCAGGCCGCGCAGTTGGCGTCGTTCTCGACGACGGTGGACAGGCCGGTGAGCTCCTCGACCCGCCCGCGCAGCGGCTCGTTCTCCCAGTCGATGTTGGGGGCGAAGATCACCGTGGAGCGGTTGCTGTCGACGAAGCCGGGGGCGCCGACGCCCACCGCGGTGACGTCGGGGTGCTCCTCCTTGAGCTCGCGCACGGCCTGCGCGATGGCGTCGACCGCCCACTGCGGGTCGGCCGGGGTGGGCACCCTGGTCCGGGCCAGGATCGCGCCCGCCTCGTCGACCACGCCTGCCGCGATCTTGGTCCCGCCGACATCGACGCCGATGGTCAGAGCCATGTGTCCCTCAGCTATTCACTCGTTCCGCTGGACGGAACGCTACCGCCCAACCCGGCCCCCGTACACAGCCTCGCATACATTATCCGAAGACAACTCTGGGCCGACGCGGCCGGGATGCTTCAAAAGTCGTATCTAATCTCCTTCTTCGTGACGTACGAGAGCAGCGCGATCACCCTCCGGAAGTCACGGTTTCACTGCTTGGCGGACGGCCCGTCAGCCTCGTCAAAGCCGGAGCCACGGCCGCCGTCGCCGTCGCCGTCGAGGTCGATCTTCTCCGTCGGCGCGCCCTGCCCGGCGGTCCAGCGGCTCTCGTGCCCGGCCACGGCGGCGCGGTAGGCGGCCAGCAGCTCACTGCCCGCGGCGGCCAGCCCGGTGCCGGCGGCGGCGAGGTGGGAGTAGACCTCCGGCTGCTGGGTGCGCAGCTTGTCGGCCAGCCCGGAGAGGGTGATCAGGGTGGTGGCGCTCGCCTCCTGGGCCTTGTCGCCGAGCGCACCGGCGAACCGGCGCACCTCGTCCACCAGCGGGCCCAGCTCCGGGCCGAACGGGTGCCCCTGGCCGCCCTGCTCGCCGTCCGGCCGGCCGCCGGGCTCGGTGCGGTCGTCGGTGCTGGTCATCGCGGGCGCCTCCTCAGCCGTGGCCGCACCCCGCGGCCCTCCGGCCCGACGCTACCCGACCGGCCGGGCCGCCCGGAAAGCCGCCGAACCCGGTCCAGGGCCCGCCAGAGCCCCGACCGAATCCCGCCGGTCCCCCCGCCGAACCCCCCGTCAGCCCCGGGGCCAGAGCGCCGGGTCCGGCGCGAACCGCACCGAGAGCACGCCGTCGTGCAGCCCCGCCCCGGCCACCGTGCAGCGGCGCAGCGCGGACGGCAGGGTGAGCACCCGGCGGTGGGTGCCGACCCCGACGACCAGGTCGTCGCCCCGGCGGACCAGGTCCAGCTCGGAACGGTCGGCGCCGGGCAGGTCGAGGTGCCAGACCAGCAGGCCCTCCTCGGCGAGCCGGTCCTCGACCGGCCAGGGCTCGGGGGCGAGCCGCCCGGGCCCGTCCCCGTCGCCGTAGAGCCGGTCGGCGACGGCCTCCAGGGTGGCGTCGTCCAGGCCGGCGACCAGCACCGGGGCGTCGGTCTCGGCGGCGAGCCCGGTCAGCTCCTCCTGCCGGCGGCGGGCCAGGGCGGCCAGCCACGGGTCGGGCGAGGAGGCGGCGGCCGCGGGCAGCGCGCCGTGCACCACCACGGCGTCCGGCCGGTGCCCGTGCAGGGCGAGCCCGGCCCGGATCCGGCGCAGCTCCGTGTACGGGTGGCCGTCCGCCCGGACGACCAGCCGGACGCTGGTGCCGGGGTCGGTGAGCGCGGCGCGGGACTCGGCCAGTGCCGCGGCGGCCTTGGTGCGCCCCTCGTACAGCCAGTCGGCGGGCATCGGGACGCCGGCCAGCCCGGCCAGCAGCGGGCGCAGCGCCCGGGCGGCCTGCCGCTGCTCGGGGACGAGCCGGTCCAGGTAGCGGGCGAGCTGTTCGGGCAGGGCGAGGGCGGCGATCAGCTCGGCGGGCGGCGGGGCGAGCACGACCAGGACGTCCTGGTCGGCGGCGGGCAGGGCGCGCAGCAGGGCGAGCCGGGCGATGCCGGGGAGGGCGGTGAGCTCCTCGGGGTCGAGCTGTTCGGCGCCGAGCAGGTCGAGGGCGGGCTTGAGCCGGCCGGTGAGCGCGCCGACGGCGTAGCGGAAGGCGGCCTGCTCGTCGATCCGGGAGACGGTCAGGCCCGGTGCGTGGTGGAGCGGTTCGGGCTCCAGCCGGGTGCCGAGGGCGGAGTCCAGGGCACGGTGCGGGTCGTCGGCGGCCAGCAGCCAGGTGCGGTGGCCGCGCCGGGCGGCGTGCAGGGCGGTGGCGGCGGCCACCGTGGGTGCGCCAGCGTCGCCGCTGACCAGGATGGTGCGTGTCGCCGTCATGCCGTCCGGCCCCCGTTCGGTCGTGTCAGCCTTCGACGCGCTTCTTCAGACCGGCCAGGGCGCGGTCGATGATGACCTTCTCGGCCTTGCGCTTGATCATGCCGAGCATCGGGATCTTGACGTCCACGGCGAGCTGGTAGGTCACCTCGGTGCGGCCGCCGGCGAGCGGGGCGAGGGTGTAGGAGCCGTCCAGCGAGCGGAGCATCTGGCTGCGGACGAGGGTCCAGGAGACCTCGCGGTCGCCGTCCCAGGTGTAGGCGAGGACGTGCTCGTCGCGGATGGCGCCGGCGTCGAGCAGCAGCCGGACCTCGGCGGCGCGGCCGTCCTCGCCGGTGCCGAGGACCTCGATCTCCTTGACCTCGCCGGTCCAGGCCGGGTAGGCGGCGAAGTCGGCGATCACCGCCATGACCGTGGCCGGGGTCGCGTCGATGGTGATGCTCGACCTGGTGTGCTCCGCCATGGAATGGCCCTCCGCCTCGTCCATCTGCCTGCCGGTCCGGCCGGGGCGCGCTCGGCCCGGTCCGCCCGGAGCAGGCTATCGCGCCCGGTGGGCGGCGCGGCGGCGCGGGGCGGCCGAGGTGCGGGCGGGCGCCGGGCGGCCGGGCATGTTACCGGCCGGTCGCCCTGCGCTGTCGTAGGGTGCCATTCGAACGACCCGGTCACGGCCAGGTCGGACCCGGCCGGGTGTGACACTTCGAACACCGGAGCCGACCCCCCTGGTCGAAGCTGCCTACCGGGCAGTAACGTCCTGCCGTCCCGCAGCGTCGCGAACGAGGAGCAGTCTTGCTCGACTTCAGCCTTCCGGCCCTCTACCAGGTACCGAGCGGCGGCAACCTCGCCGACCCGGTGCACCGGAACGCCGAGGAGCACCCGGACGTCGCCGTGCTCAGCCGCAAGGTGGACGGCCACTGGCAGGAGTTGACGTCGGTCCAGTTCCTGGCCGAGGTGCACGCCGCCGCGAAGGGCCTGATCGCCGCGGGCATCGAGCCCGGCGACCGGGTGGCCGTCATGTCCCGCACCCGCTACGAGTGGACGCTGCTGGACTTCGCGATCTGGACGGCCGGCGCGATCGTCGTGCCGGTGTACGAGACCTCCTCCGCCGAGCAGGTCGAGTGGATCCTCGGCGACTCGGGCGCGGTCGCCGTGATCACCGAGACCGACCAGCACGTCGGGGTGGTCGCCGAGGTCCGCGACCGGCTGCCCGGGCTGGAGCACACCTGGCAGATCGACGGCGGGGCGATCGCCGCGCTGGCCGCCGCCGGGCAGGACGTCCCGGACGCGACCGTCCACGAGCGCCGCCGGACCGCCGGCCCCGACGACATCGCCACCATCGTCTACACCTCGGGCACCACCGGCCGCCCGAAGGGCTGCCAGCTGACCCACGGCAACTTCCTGGCCGAGTGCGGCAACGTGGTCGAGCGCCTGGCCCCGCTGTTCCACACCGGCGAGAGCTCCGTGCTGCTCTTCCTGCCGCTGGCCCACGTGTTCGCCCGGATCGTCGAGATCGCCCCGATCATGGCGCCGATCAAGCTCGGCCACGTCTCCGACGTCCGGAACGTCACCGCCGAGCTGGCCTCCTTCAAGCCGACCCTGATCCTGGGCGTGCCCAGAGTGTTCGAGAAGGTCTACAACACCGCCCGCGCCAAGGCCCAGGCCGACGGCAAGGGCAAGATCTTCGACAAGGCCGCCGACACCGCGATCGCCTACAGCCGGGCGCTGGACGCGGGCGGCGCGGGCCTGGTCCTGCGGCTCAAGCACGCCGTCTTCGACAAGCTGGTCTACAGCAAGCTGCGCGCCGCGCTCGGCGGCCGGGCCACCCACGCCATCTCCGGCGGCGCCCCGCTCGGCGAGCGCCTGGGCCACTTCTACCGCGGCATCGGCTTCACCGTCCTGGAGGGCTACGGCCTGACGGAGACCTGCGCCGCCACCGCCTTCAACGAGTGCGCCAAGCCGAAGATCGGCACGGTCGGCCAGCCGACGCCCGGCTGCTCCGTCCGGATCGCCGAGGACGGCGAGGTCCTCCTCAAGGGCCCGCACATCTCCACCGGCTACTGGAACAACCCGCAGGCCACCGCGGACGCCTTCAAGGACGGCTGGTTCGCCACCGGGGACCTCGGCTCGCTGGACTCCGAGGGCTACCTGACGATCACCGGCCGCAAGAAGGAGATCATCGTCACGGCCGGCGGCAAGAACGTCGCCCCGGCCGTGATCGAGGACCGGATCCGGGCCCACGCCCTGGTCGGCGAGGTCATGGTGGTCGGCGACCGCAAGCCCTTCATCGCCTGCCTGATCACCGTCGACCCGGACTTCTTCCCGAAGTGGAAGGAGCTCAACGGCAAGCCCGCCGACGCCACCGTCGCCGACCTCGCCGCCGACCCGGACCTGCTGGCCGCCCTCCAGAGCGCGGTGGACGACGGCAACGCGGCCGTCTCGCACGCCGAGGCGGTCAAGAAGTTCCGCCTGCTGGACACCGAGTTCTCCGAGGAGAGCGGCCACCTGACGCCCTCGCTCAAGCTCAAGCGCAACGTCGTGCTGAAGGACTACGCCGCCGAGATCGAGGCCCTGTACCGGAAGTAGGGCCGCACCGGTACGCCGAAGGGCCCCGGGGGGACTCCCCGGGGCCCTTCGGC